>JBGSHR010000049.1:0-15206 GCA_041752155.1 Thiobacillaceae bacterium
GGCCAGCACCAGGGGCACGTCCAGGATTTCCAGGAGCAACAGGAAGGGCAGGGAGAGCAGCAGGCGCAGGCCCCGGCCGCGCCAGGTGAGGCCGGGCCAGGCCAGGGCGGCCCCGGCCAGGATCAGGGGATGCTTGAGGGCGTGGCCCATTAGGGTGGAGGCGCTGAGGCCGGCGCCGGCCGGCAGCACTTGGCCGTGCACCAGCATCAGGTGCTCGGTGACGAACTCGCCGGCGATGAGGTACTCCCCTTTTTGCCAGGTCAGCCCCAGGCTGGTTACGGCGTAGTCCGGCAGGACCAGGTCCAGCACCTCCCGGTACCAGGGCAGCCACAGGTCGGCGTAGTGCCAGCCCCAGGCCTGGGCCAGCCAGATCAGCAACGGCAGGCCCAGCACCAGACGCAGGGCGATACCGGCCAGGGCGCCGCGGTCGAGCTCAGGCCGGTCTAGGGTCATGGCGCGCGACGAACCAGAGGAAGCCCAACAGACAGATGGCCACCATGGCCAGGGGCAGCACGGTGCCGTGCAACAGCCCGAACAGGGCCCGGTCCTGCTGGAAGGCGTGCCAGAGCAGCACCAGCCGGGCCTGGTTCAGGCTGTAGACCAGCAGGGTGCCCAGCAGCAGTCCGGTGAGACGGACGCGCCAGGGGAAGGGATAGGCCAGCACGGCGGCGATGAGCAGGAACAGGGTCTCCAGGCCCTCGCAGCCGTTGAGCACGTTGAGACGGCCCTGGGGCGATACCAGGCGGTGGCCCTCGGCGTGGATCTCTTGCCCGTGCCAGAAGGTGTCGATGAGCCAGGCGGCGGGGGCGACGGTGGCCTGGTCGATGACCGCCCGCTCCACCGGGCTGCCCCGACTCATCTCCCAGGCGTATTGCAGGGCGAAGAAGGCCGCGAGGAAGATCAGGAGCAGGCGCAGGGGATGGCGGCGGCGGGCCTCGGCCCGGGCTTCTTCTTCCTGTAGCTCCTGATAGCTGATGGTGGCCATCGCGTCCTCGTGTTTATTGTTTGTTCACCCCGGAAAAAAGACGTGGTGCCCCAGGGCTCCACAGCCCCCCTTTGCGGCGGATCAGGGAGGTGGCGCAGTGTATTCGGGGGGCAATGACGGGAGGATGACAAGGCGATGCGAAGCGGTTTGCCGCTAGAAACGCGAACAAGCGTTTTCCACCGCACCGCCTAGGAGTGTGGGGCGGCGGCACGGTTGAAAAGGTGCCTGCTGGGGGTCATGGCATGCTGCGACAACCATGGCTACGCATCATCGGCAAGCTTTTGCGTACGATTTTTTCTGGGTTCTGTATGCATCCCCCAGGACTGGATTTGGTGTAGCCGGAGCTGGAGACTAACATTCAGCCATGCCCCACCTGCTTCCACTTTCCCGCGTCGCCCGCCTGGTCGGGCAACCACGCACGGTCATCCAGCGCATGATCCATGACGGCGAACTCACCACCTTCGACGGCATGGTGGATATGGATGAGTTGCTGCGGGTGTTCCCCGATGTGCGTTGGGAAGAGGACGGCGAGTTCCAGCGGGTGGAGGCGATCAAGGAGCGTGCCTTCGCCAAACGGGTGTTCGAACGCGCCCTGCCGGACAAGGAGGTGCTGGCGGAACGGCTGTTCGAGCTGGGCAAGGAATTCGCCGCGGCGAAATCTCTGCTGCTGCATTACGACGAAGTGCTCCGTTTTCTCGGCGACAAGCTGAATGATGTGGCGGAAGCAGGTGGCACGGCCTCCCAGGAGGCTGTCGCCGGATTCAAACAATGGCTGAAACGCGAGCTCGCGGCGGTCCCCGTCGGGGCCGAACGGGCTACCGCGTTGCTGGCCCGAGAAAGTGTGATGCGCATCATGTCCGCCCAAGTAACCATCCAGCCCTCCGGCCACGAGTTCTTCGTGGAAGGCAACGACACCCTGCTGGAAGCGGCGTTGCGCGCCGGCATTCCCCTCAACTATGGGTGCAGCAACGGCAATTGCGGGGAGTGCAAGGCACGTCTGGTGTCGGGCCAGGTGAAGAAGGTCCATCCCCACGATTTCCTGCTCAAGGAACAGGAGAAATACAACGGCACCTTTCTGCTGTGTTCCTACACGCCCATCACCGACGTGGTATTGGAAGCGGCGGTGGCGGGGGCGGAGGATATTCCCGAGCAGACCATACCCACCAAGGTCAAGGCGGTGGAAATCCTCAACGAGCATATCGCCGCCCTGCATCTCACCGCGCCGCGCAGCCAGCGCCTGCGCTTCCTGGCGGGCCAGCATGTGACCCTGTCCGCCGGCGATGCCGAGGGCGATTACTACGTGGCGAGCTGTCCGTGCGAAGACCGCCACATCGAGGTGCACGTGCGTCGCGACAACCGCGCCCTGGCGCGCCAGGTGTTCGATGGCCTGGGCAAGGAGGATCGTGTGCATATCACCGGCCCCCACGGCAAGTTCGTCATGACGCTGGATTCGCGCCGGACGGTGGTGTTCGTGGCCTGGGAAGACGGCTTCGCGCCCATCAAGAGCCTGATCCAGCACGCCATGAGCCTGGAGGTGGCGGAGGCCATGCATTTGTACTGGGCCGCGGGCGAGGTGGGGCACTACCAGGACAACCTGTGCCGGGCCTGGACCGACGCCCTGGACAATTTCACCTACCAGCCCCTGGATGTGGCCGCCGGTGGCCTGGCCGTGGCAGAGGCGATCCTGGCTCATCATCCCGACCTGAGCCGCACGGATTTCTATGCCACCGGGCCCGCCTTCTTCCTCCAGGCCCTGGAAGCCGGCGCCCTGGCGCGGGGCTTGTCGTCCCTGGGATGGCATGGGGAGATCATGGGATAAGTCTCCGCCACGGCCCTGGGAACCGAGTGGGGGCCGAGCAAAAGGCTTGAACCCCACCGCCGGCATCGGCAAAATCAAACCCTCCTCGTAAACGTCACGTTGTGGCGGGTATTCCCGAGCGGAACCGCATGTGCTGACCATGCCGGCGCGGCATGTCTGGACCGGATACGCGGTTTTCCATCTCGCACCGGAGCAACGAAGCGCTTTGGCCCAATTTCTGCAACAGGATGACCTGATCCTGTTCGATTGGTTTACGGGGGGTACGGAACCACAGCCTGAATTCCGGGTCGTGGTGAAAGCAATCAAATCGATCAGGTAGGAATCAAATGACCCAGCCCGAAGCCCGTCTCCAAATTGGCGACCAGATCATAGAACTGCCCACCATGACGGGCACCCTGGGACCCGATGTCATCGATACCCGCGCGCTGGGCAATCACGGCCATTTCACTTACGACCCGGGATTTCTCTCCACCGCCAGCTGTTCTTCCAGCATCACCTACATCGACGGCGACCAGGGCCTGCTTTACTACCGGGGTTATCCCATCGAACAGCTGGCCGAACACTCGGATTTCCTGGAGGTGGCCTACCTGCTTTGGCATGGCGAGCTGCCCACCGTCGATCAGTCCCAGGATTTCAAATACGTGGTTGGCCACCACACCATGCTCCATGACCAGATGAACAACCTGGTACGGGGTTTCCGCCGCGATGCCCATCCCATGGCGGTGATGATCTCCATGATCGGCGCCATGGCGGCCTTCTATCCGGAGAGCAGCGATGTGGCCGATCCTCACCAGCGCGAGGTTTCCATGTTCCGCCTGCTGGCCAAGGTGCCCACGGCGACGGCCTGGAGCTACAAGTACAACCGGGGTGATCCCTTCATGTATCCCCAGAACCGCATGGGCTACGCGGAAAACCTCCTGTACATGCTTCACGCCACCCCTTGCGAGCCCTATGAACCCAACCCGGTGCTTGCCCGGGCCCTGGACCGCATCTTCATCCTGCATGCCGACCACGAACAGAACGCCTCCACCTCCACGGTGCGTATCGCCGGATCCAGCTTCGCCAACCCGTTCGCCTGCATTTCCGCCGGCATCGCTTGCTTGTGGGGGCCCCTGCACGGCGGTGCCAACGAGGCGGTCTTGAAGATGCTGGAAGATATCGGCGATGTCTCCCGCGTCGGCGAGTTGGTCGAACGCGCCAAGGACAGGAGCAATCCCTTCCGTTTGATGGGTTTCGGCCACCGCATCTACAAGAACATGGACCCCCGGGCCGCCATCATGCGGCAGACCTGCTACGAGGTGTTGGACGAGCTCGGCCTGCACGACGACCCCCTGTTCAAGATCGCCCTCAAGCTGGAACAGATCGCCCTGGAGGATGATTACTTCATCGAGAAGAAGCTCTATCCCAACGTGGACTTCTATTCCGGCATCGTGCTGCGTGCCATGGGCATTCCCACCTCCATGTTTACCGCTATCTTCGCTCTGGCCCGCACAGCCGGCTGGATCGCGCAATGGAGCGAGATGGTGACCACGCCGGGCCACAAGATCGCTCGTCCACGCCAGCTATACACCGGCCCCATGCGGCGGGAGTTTGTCCCCATCGAGCAACGGGGATAACTTGCCCCGAGAGGGCGCAAAATCACCTTGCGGTGCAACAGGCGACCCGTTAGCGTGCAACTCGGCGGTCACAATCTCACGGTGCAGGCATGAAGCGCGACATTCGTCCCAATACCGCCTTGTTTTCCGGTAGCGCGGATTACCTGGCCGCCCTGGAGGCGGCGCATCCCGAACAGATCCCCACGCCGCCGCCTCGCCGCTTCAGCAAGTTGGAGGCACTGGAAGTTTCCGACCTGCCCTTGCTGAAATGTGAGGCGCCCCAGGTCGGCGTGCTGCAACTGATCAACGCCTTTCGCTTCCATGGTTTTCGCATCGCCAATCTGGACCCGCTGCGGCGCCAGCAACACCTGCATATCCCCGAGCTCGATCCGGCCAACCACGGCCTCACCGCCCAGGATCTGGATGTGGAGTTCGAAACCGGGTCCCTCTCGGGCCCGGCCCGGGACAGTCTGAGAAATATCATCACCCGCCTGCAACAGGCCTATTGCGGCACGTTCTCGGCCGAGTACATGTATCTCACGGACACCCAGCAGAAGCGCTGGCTGCAAGAACGCCTGGAAGGCGGGCTCGGCGCTCCGGTGTTCGACGACGATCTGCGCCGCTGGCTGCTGGCCCAGGTCACCGCCGCCGAAACCCTGGAAAAAACCCTGCATACCCGTTATGTCGGCCAGAAGCGATTTTCCCTGGAAGGGGCGGAGTCCCTCATCCCGCTGCTCAACGATCTGATCGATCAGGGCGCGCGCGCAGGCATCCAGGAGATCGGCCTGGGCATGGCCCACCGTGGACGCCTGAACGTGCTGCATAACGTGCTCGGGCGTTCGGTCATCGATTTGTTCGAACACCATGTCAATGTCGAAGAAAGCGAGGACAGCAAGAGCGGCGACGTGAAGTATCACCAGGGTTTTGCCGCCGATCTGGAGCCGGGGGGCAGGAGTATCCGCGTCGCCCTGGCCTTCAATCCCTCCCATCTGGAGATCGTCAACCCGGTGGTGCAAGGCTGGGTACGTGCCCAGCAACAGCGGCGGAGCGATCGGGATGGCAGCCAGGTCGTGCCGGTCCTGATTCATGGCGATGCCGCCTTCGCCGGGCAAGGGGTGGTCATGGAAACCCTGAACATGGCCGCCACCCGGGGATTCCACACGGGGGGCACGATCCATATCGTCATCAACAACCAGATCGGATTCACCACCTCTGATCCCCGCGATACCCGCTCCAGCCTTTACTGCACCGATGTCATGAAGATGGTGGAGGGGCCTGTCCTGCATGTGAATGGCGACGATCCCGAGGCCGTGATCCGCGCCGTGCGCCTGGCCATCGAATACCGCATGCACTGGAAACGGGATATCGCCATCGACCTGATCTGCTACCGGCGTTTGGGGCACAACGAGCAGGACGACCCCATGGTGACCCAGCCGCTCATGTACCGGACCATCCACGCCCTGCCCAGCACCCGTAGCTTGTATGCCGAGCGATTGGCCCAAGCCGGCATTACCAGCCCTGAAGAAGCCGAGACCATGGTCCAGGCCTATCGCGCCAAACTGGATGCCGCCGTGGGGCATCAGGCCGGGGTCAAGAGTCCCTACACCTCGGACTGGAATCCCTACAAGAACACCGATTGGCGCGACGCTCCTCCGACCGGTCTGCCCATGAATCAGCTCCAGTCCCTGGCGCAGCGCTTGGTGGACGTGCCCGCCGCCTTCGCCCTGCATGCCCGGGTCAAAAAGGTCATGGATGATCGCAAGGCCATGGGGGAGGGGAGTCTGCTCCTGGATTGGGGCATGGCGGAAAGCCTGGCCTACGCCAGTCTCTTGAGCGATGGTGTGCCGGTCAGGCTGACCGGCCAGGATTCGGGGCGAGGCACCTTCTTCCATCGTCATGCGGTATTGCACGACCAGAACCGGGAGCGCTGGGATGCCGGCGTATTCATCCCGCTGCAGCATCTGGCGCCGGGTCAGGCCAATTTCCTGGTGGTGGATTCACTGCTTTCGGAAGAAGCGGTATTGGCGTTTGAATATGGTTATGCCGGCGCTTCCCCTGAACAACTGGTTATTTGGGAAGCCCAGTTCGGTGATTTCGCCAATGGCGCCCAGGTGGTCATCGACCAATTCATCGCGGCGGGTGAAACAAAATGGAATCGCCTTAATGGGCTGGTCTTGTTCTTGCCTCACGGCTACGAAGGCCAGGGCCCTGAACATTCCTCCGGCCGTATCGAGCGATTCTTGAAATTGGCGGCGGATGACAATATCCAGCTGGTACAACCCAGCACGCCAGCCCAGATGTTTCACGTCTTGCGCAGGCAAGTGGTCAGGCCTTATCGCCGACCCCTCATTCTATTTACCCCCAAGAGTCTATTGCGTCATTCCACTTCTCCTTTGGAGTCGCTATCCAATAACACCTTCCAGGCCGTATTGGACGATGACGAAAGCGTGGATGCCGCCCAGGTTAAACGCTTGATATTCTGCAGCGGTCGCATCTATTTCGATCTTCTGCGTGCCCGCAAGGAACGGATTAATGCGGCCATCGCCATCATCCGGATCGAACAGTTCTATCCCGTTCCCGACCGGGAAATGGCGGCAGTGATGGGGCTTTATCCGAATGCAAAGGAAATCGTCTGGGCCCAGGACGAGCCCCAGAATCAGGGGGCATGGCGCTTCATGGCTTATCAGTTGCGACAGATCACGAGCTTGCCCCTGCGTTATGCCGGCCGGCCAGAATCCGCCGCCCCCGCCGCCGGCATCGCGGAGTTACACAAGAAACAACTGGAGCAGTTTATTGCCGCGGCCTTGGATTGATAAAACGGGAGTTAAAACAAAACAAGCCCCGAATCGGGGCTTGTTTATGCGGTGCGGGCCGGATCAGGAGACCTTGAAGGACTCCAGGCTCTTGCCTTGCGCTTCTTGTTCAGCCACCCAATGGGGACGACGGCCCCGGCCGGTCCAGGTTTTCCCGGAGATGGGGTCGCGATATTTTGCCGCGCCGGCACTGCGTGTTTTGCCTTTGCTGCCACGCCCGCTGATCCCCAAATCCTCGGCGGTCACGCCGGATTGCGCCATCAGGCGCTTGATCTCGGC
Source organism: Thiobacillaceae bacterium (assembly GCA_041752155.1). GTDB lineage: Bacteria > Pseudomonadota > Gammaproteobacteria > Burkholderiales > Thiobacillaceae > PFJX01. The sequence goes on from JBGSHR010000049.1 coordinate 7,492, forward strand.
AATGGCGCCGGCCATTTCCTGTTTGCGGACATCTTCCGCTTTGCGCTTGAGATCTTCAATTTGAGTGAGAATTTCTTGGTAGGACGACATGCTTATCTCCGATTTATGAGGGGGTCCCGGTAAGCCGAGCGCTGTAATAATAGAATTATTTTGCAGTAAAATTCAATAAATTTTGTTAAATGTATTTAAGCAAATAATTAACATGGGTCTGTGTATTGCAAATCTGTCTGGCGTGGTGCCCGGCAATTTGGCCGACTTCGCCAGGTTTGGTTCCTTGCCGACGCATTCTCATAGGAGCGAGTCTTAAATGCAGGATGCGGATTTCATGGCGGAAGCCTTGGTCCAGGCGCGCCTAGCCCGGGACAAGGGCGAGGTGCCTGTGGGCGCTGTCATCGTTAGGGACGGGGAGATCGTCGGCCGTGGCCATAACCAGCCCATTACCTTGTGCGACCCATCGGCCCACGCGGAAATCATGGCTTTGCGGGATGCCGGGACACGCATGGGCAATTACCGCCTGCCGGACTGCACCTTGTATGTGACGATAGAGCCTTGTGTGATGTGCACCGGGGCCATCTTTCATGCCCGCATCGCCCGAGTGGTATTCGGCGCGGCCGATGCCAAGACCGGGGCGGCGGGGAGTGTGGTCAACCTGTTCCAGGAGTTGCGCCTCAACCATCATGCCGAGGTGAGCGGTGGGATTCTGGCGGAAACCAGCGGCGGCTTGGTCAGCGCCTTCTTCCAGGAGCGCCGCCGCAAGCGGATGAGTGGCGGCACGCAAACGTGAAAATAAACATCAACATACATCGCCAGATACTTGATTTATATGCTGACGATGGTTGCAAGGTCAGATCCTTCCCGATCTCCTCGGCAGCCAATGGGGCAGGGGAGCAGACGGGCAGTTACCGTACCCCCAGGGGCTTGCACATCGTTCGCGCCAAGATCGGCGCCGGCCTGCCCTTGAACAGTGTTTTGGTGGGGCGTAGGCCTACCGGTGAAATCTACACGCCGGAGATGGGCTTGCTGGCGCCCGAACGGGACTGGATCCTGTCGCGCATCCTCTGGCTATCGGGCCAGGAGCGGGGCTTCAACCGGCTCGGCGCCTGCGACACCATGCGCCGCTACATCTATATCCACGGTTGTCCGGACGAGGGTTTTGCCCAGGCTCCCCAATCCCACGGCTGCATACGCATGCGCAATGCGGACGTGGTCGAACTGTTCGATCTGGTGCCGCCATATACCCCGGTCATGATCGAAGTGTAGGGGCTTTCATCCCTGCGACTTGAGCAGCACCACCACCGCGCCGCCGCCGCCATCCACCGGCCTGGCCTGGACATAGGCGAGCACCTCGTCGCGCTGCATCAACCAGTGACGCACGTGATGCTTGAGGACCGGCTCCCGGTTTTTAGAGCGCAGGCCTTTGCCGTGGATGATGCGCACGCAGCGCACCCCACGGCGTTTGCATTCATAGAGGAAATCCGCCAGCTCGATCTTGGCCTCCACCTTGGTGAGGCCATGCAGATCCAGTTCCGCCTGGGTGATCCATTCCCCGCGCCGCAGCCGTCGCAAGGTCTGGCGCGCGATTCCGGGTCTTACATAGGACAGCTCTTCGCCGGTCTCGGCGTCTTCGTCCCAGTGCAGAGGATCGCTGAGGGATTCGTGGATGACCGCTCGTTCGTCGCGCAAGCGGCTCAGAGGAATAGGGGGAATGGGCGTGGAGGGATGCAGGTAACGCCCATGGGGCGTGATGGGTGAGATATCCGGTACGGCGGACCGGAATAGTTCCAGGTCCGCCTGGGATAGGGCGGGAGGGGGACTCTTCCCGCCTTTGCTCATCTATGCCAAGGCTCAGCCCAGGGACAAGGCTCAGCCCAGGTTGTCTAGATAGCGTTCCGCATCCAGGGCCGCCATGCAGCCGGTGCCGGCGCTGGTGATGGCTTGCCGATAGATGTGGTCCTGCACGTCGCCGGCGGCATAGACCCCGGTGAGGCTGGTCTGGGTGGCATTGCCTTCCTGGCCGCCCTGGGTGATGAGGTAGCCGTGGCCATTCATCTCCAACTGGTCCTTGAACAGCTCGGTGTTGGGCTTGTGGCCGATGGCGATGAAGATGCCGGTGAGGGTCGCATCCTTGCTGTCGCCGCTCTGGATGTTCTTCAGGCGCATCCCGGTGACGCCGCTCTTGTCGCCAAGGACTTCATCAAGAACACTATTCAATTCAAGGGTGATCTTGCCCTCTTTCACCTTTTCCATGAGCTTGTCCACCATGATCTTCTCGGCCTTGAAGCTGTCCCGGCGATGTACCAGGGTGACGTGCTTGGCGATGTTGGCCAAGTACAGGGCTTCCTCGACGGCGGTGTTGCCGCCGCCCACCACGGCCACATCCTGGTTCTTGTAGAAGAAACCGTCGCAGGTGGCGCAGCCGGACACGCCCTTGCCCATGAACGCCTGTTCCGAGGGCAGGCCCAGGTACATGGCGGAGGCGCCGGTGGCGATGATCAAGGCATCGCAGGTGTAGCTGCCGGCATCGCCGGTGAGGGTGAAGGGGCGGTTCTTGAGGTCGACGGTATGGATATGATCGAAGATGATTTCCGTCTCGAAACGCTCGGCGTGCTGCTGGAAGCGCTGCATGAGCGCCGGACCCTGGACGCCATCGACGTCGGCGGGCCAGTTATCCACTTCGGTGGTAGTCATCAACTGGCCGCCTTGTTGCAGGCCGGTGATCAGCACCGGGCGGAGGTTGGCGCGGGCCGCGTAAACGGCGGCGGTATAGCCGGCGGGGCCGGAACCGAGAATGAGCAGGCGGCAATGCTTGGAAGACATGATTTCTCCTGTTGAAATGCTGGACTTAGATGAGGTCTAACTAGCGGGTTTAAACCCGGGCAGTGTCGGATTCTGGATATTTTTTAACCGTGGCGGCATTCGGATGTTCGGCGGCATTTTACTACCAGTAGCCCATGGGGTCCCCAGCAGCTCGGTGTAGTCAGCGGGTGGCATATGAGCCATCATCCTTGATGAGCATGAGGGTAAAACGCCCTCGGAAACATCCCGCCAAGATCGGCCCTGGGGCCGGAATTCCCCCGCAACCCGCTGAAGTATCTAGGAAAAACCTGCTGAACGATGGTGCTCAAGGTTCCTGTAACAAGCAAGTCGCACCTCCCACACCTGGTGGGCGCGGTTCTGTCCCTGATGGCCGCCGCCCTGATGATCGCCATCATGCTGGCCCCCGCGTGGGTGGCGCAAGCCCTGCCCGCCTTCCAGGGGATGGGGCTCAACACCTTGTTGGCCTTCGCTCTGAGCGGGGCCGGCCTGCTGGCCCAGAGCCGGCCCCGCTTCATGGCCGGTGTGGGCATGCTGCTCGCCGGGCTGGCCCTGGCCACCTTGTGGCAGTTTTCCACCGGCCAGTATCCAGGTGCCGGCCCCTGGCAGATGCTGGTGAACACCATGGGCGGCATGGGCTGGCCCGGCCGAATGTCACCAGGAACCGCCCTGGCCTTTCTCGCTACGGGCTTGGTTTTCATTGCCTTGCCACGCGCCCATGGAGGAATCAGCCTGATCCTGATTCACGGACTGCTGGGGGGCGTATTCCTGATCGCCTTGATCGGCCTGATGGGACAGGCCATGGGGATCGCCATGTTCTCCCCGGAGTTTCCCATCAAGGCGCTGTTGAGTGTGCCGACCGCCGTGGGTCTGATGCTGTTGAGCATCGGCTTGTATCTACTCGCCAGCCTCAGCGAGGGCCTGGGGCGCTATTACCAGCGCTATCCGGATCGGCGCATCCTCTCCATCACCATATTCTTATTGCTGGTGTTGCTGCTGATCGGTGGCCTGGTCAGCAGCGCCATCGTCGGGCGGCATGCCCTGGACGTCCTGCAACGTACCCTGGCGGACAGCCTGCGTGCCAACCGCCTGATGTTCCAGCAGTCCGTGACCCACGCCGAGCAGACGGGGCACCTGGCCATTTCCCTGGCGGCGAGCGACCGGGGTAGAGACTGGCTAGCCGCCTACCTGGCGCACCCGGGGACGGAATCGATCAGCGCGGTGTGGCGAGATGAGCCGGGCGCCGGGCGGGAGATGCTTTACGGCACCCTGGCCCTGCAACCGGCGTTGGCGGTGGCGCTCAGCGCGAACGGCGGGAGCCGGCTGATATGGCGCGACGCCTGGCTGGTGGAGATACGCCAGGGGGGGCTCGGCATCCAGGTGCGCATCCCCGAGCTGAAGAACTTGCTCCACTACACCGCATCCCTGGGGGCCACGGCGGATATTTTGATTGCAACCGCCCGCGACCACGGCCTGGAGTTCATCTACACGCGCCTGCATCCCGAGCCTTTCTTCCATCCCTCCGGTCTGGGCCCGGACGGCGACCCGCTGCCGGCCACCCTGGCTTTGCGGGGCCGCACCGGCACCATCGTCGCCAAGGACTACCGGGGCAAGGATGTGGTGGCGGCGTTCAGCCCCCTGTTCGGCGGCAGGCTGGTCATGGTGCAGAAGGTGGATGCCGAGGAACTGTCTGATTCCTTGCGCCACGAATTGTGGAAGATCGTGCTGTTTCTGCTGCTCCTGGCCACCTTGGGCACCCTACTGTTGTACCGCTACGTCCTGCCCTTGGCGCGACAACTGCGGGAAGTCCAAACGAGTCTGGAGGGCAGCCTGCACAAGAACGAACTGATCTTGCAGTGCGCTGGCGAGGGTATCTATGGCTTGGACAGCCAAGGCTGTCCGACCTTTATCAATGCCGCTGCGGAAAAATTGCTGGGCTATCGCCTGGAGGACATCGACCAGACCTCTATGCACAGGCTCATTCACCACCGCAAACGCGATGGCAGTCCATACCCGGAGGAGGAATGTCCCATATTCCAAACCCTGCGCGATGGCTCGCAGCATCATGAGGAAAACGAGGTGTTCTGGCGCAAAGATGGGTGCCCTTTGGAGGTGGAATACGTGAGCGCGCCAATCCTGGAAGCCGGCCAGGTCACCGGCGCGGTGGTGGTGTTCAGCGACATCACCCAGCGCCGGCGCCATGAAGCCACCCTGGGGCGTTGGCAGCACCTGTTCGAGCATGCCGAATGGGGCCTGTTCATCGGCAGCGCCGATGAAAATTCTCTGGAACTGATGAACCCAGCCTTTGCCCGGATGCATGGCTACACGATGGCGGAACTGCTAGGCCGGCCAATTTCGGATGTATTCGCCCCGGAATGCCATCAGCAGCTTTTCGAGAACATCCGCATCACCCATGAGAAAGGCCATCTGGTTTGGGAGTCGTGGCATATCCACAAGGATGGCAGACGCTTCCCTGTGCAGATCGATGCCACCGCCGTCAAGGATGAGAACGGCGCGGTGCAATACCGGGTGGTGAACGTACAGGACATCACGGAACGCCGCCGGGCCGAGGACACCTTGCGCGAGAGCGAGGCGCATCTGGCGCGCGCCCAGGCCCAGGGCAACCTGGGCAGCTGGTGGCTGGACGTCCTCAATAACACCCTGGAATGGTCGATTGAAAACTATCGCATCTTTGGTATCGCCCCGGGCACGCCTCTCACCTATGAAGCCTTCCTCGCCTGCATCCATCCCGACGACCGAGCCTATGTGGATCAAGCCTGGCGCGCTTGCCTGAGCGGCGAGCCTTACGACATCCAGCATCGCATCGTGGTGGCGGGTCAGGTCAAGTGGGTGCGGGAACGGGCCGAGCTGGAATTCGCGGCGGATGGCACGCTGCTGTTGGGGGCGGGCACCACCCAGGACATCACCGAGCTCAAGCGGCATGAGGATGAGCTGTTGCGTTCGCGCCAGAGCCTGCGGGAACTGGCCGCCCACCACGAGAAGATCCGGGAGGAGGAGCGCACCCGCATCGCCCGCGAGATCCACGACGAGTTGGGCCAGTACCTCACCGCCCTGCGCATGGACATCGCCATGCTCAACATCCGTTTTGCCCAGGACCGGCCGGACATGGCCGAGTTCATCGCCGGCATGAAGCAGACCGTCGACACCACCATCGGCGTGGTGCGCGACATCGCCGCCGCCCTGCGCCCCGGCGCCCTGGACATGGGCCTGGTGTCGGCGGCCGAATGGCTCCTGACGGGGTGCCAGGAACGCACCGGCATCCATTGCCACCTGGAGGCCCCCGACGAGAACCTGGGCCTGGACGACGAGCGCGCCACGGCGGCGTTCCGCATCCTCCAGGAATCCCTGACCAATATCATCTGCTACGCCCAGGCCAGCGAGGTCGAGGTCCAGCTAAGGCTGGAGGATGACACCCTGGTGATGCTGGTCAGGGACGACGGTATCGGCTTCGACCCCTCCGAGGTGCGCAACCACAAGACCTTCGGCCTCATGGGCATCCGCGAGCGGGCCCTGATGTTCGAGGGAGAGTCGAGGATTGACAGCGAGCCCGGCGGCGGGACAACCTTGCGCATACGTATCCCCCTAGCCGGGAAGGGAGTTTGATGATCCGCATCCTCATCGCCGATGACCATGCCGTGGTGCGCCATGGCCTGCGCCAGGTTCTTGCCTTGGCACCGGAGCTGGAGCTGGCGGGCGAGGCCAAGAATGGCTGGGAGGTCATCGAACGGGTGCGCCAGGGCGACCTGGATCTCCTGCTGCTGGATATGACCATGCCCGGCCCCAGCGGGGTGGACCTGGTCAAGCGGGTGCGCGAGGAGGTGCCGCGCCTGCCCATCCTGGTGCTGTCCATGCACGGCGAAAGCCAGATCGCCGGCCGTGCCATCAAGGCCGGCGCGGCGGGCTACCTGACCAAGGACAGCGAACCGGAAACCCTCATCGCCGGCATCCGCAAGGTGGCGTCCGGCGGCAACTATATCGATCCCTCCCTGGCCGCCCGCATGGTGTTCGATGTCATGCCCGTGGAGACGGAAACGCCCCACAAGACCCTCTCCGACCGGGAATACCAGATCTTCCTCATGCTCGTGGCCGGCCGTGGCGTCAATGACATCGCCCAGGAACTCAGCCTTTCCGCCAAGACCATCAGCACCCACAAATTTCGCCTCATGCAGAAACTGCGCATGGACAATGTGAGTGACCTGGTGCGCTATGCCCTGAAGCATCAACTCGTGCATTAGCCTGTCTCCGCCTGGCCTCTCAGCGCCCGGCCGTCCAGTTGGGGCTATTGCTTTAGGCATAGCCGTGTAGGTCGATTCCTACCCCAGATTAATACCCTACTTACACGATCAAGTAATACCCCCCGATACCGTCATCCATGACGCCGTAGCACCATGCATCCATCGCGCTGTAACTGGGAACTGGCTGGTGAAACTGCTGATCGTGGACGACTCTTCCGCCGTATATAAGCGGCTACTGGGATTGCTGGGGGGCGTGGAATGCCTGACCGCCCTATCCATTGCCCGTTCCCGGCGCGAAGTCGAGGAAAAAACCCGGGACTATTGTCCCGACGCGGTGGTCCTGGACCTCTACCTGCCGGACGGCTGCGGGCTTGACGCGGTGCGCTTGCTCAAGACCCGCTGCCCGAATTGCCAAGTCTTCATCTTCTCCAACCAATCCGAGTTCAAGCACAAGGCCATGGAGGCGGGGGCGGACGGTTTCTTCGACAAATCCCTGGAATTCGAATCCCTGATCGCGCGACTGATGCCGGGGACAACACCATCTGCACAAGAGGGGAGCGGTAAGCATGCCAGTAGTTGATGAACGAGGGATCGCTGTATCGGTGGCCGGGCTGCCGCTCGGCGTGGGCCTGTTGGGCAGCGGAC
>JBGSHR010000050.1:0-1747 GCA_041752155.1 Thiobacillaceae bacterium
GGCGAGAGGGCGGCGGATGTGGCGGGGGAGACGCTGGCCCGCCACGGTCAGGGCACCAGGACCACGTCGCCGGGGCGCAGGGTGATGTTCTGCTCCAGCTTCTCGCCGCGCTGGATGGCGCCGTATTCGAAGGGATAGACCCGCTCGCTGCCGCCCTCCTTGCGCAGGATCTTGATCTTGTTCTCGGCGGCGTAGGGGGTCAGCCCGCCGGCCATGCTGAGCACCTGGAGCACGTTGAGGAAATGGCCGGTGAGGTATTCCCCGGGCCGGTTCACCTTGCCCATGACGTAGATCTTGTTGTTGACGATCTTGCGCACCGAGACCGACACCACCGGCCCGGAGATGAAGCGTTGCAGGCGCTGGGTCACCTCCTCGCGGATCTCCTCGGCGGTCTTGCCGGTGGCCTGGATCTCGCCCACCAGGGGGAAGGACAGGCCGCCGTCCGGGCGCACGAGCACCTCCTTCTGTAGGCCCTCTTCCTTCCACACCGAGATCTCCAGCACGTCCTCGGGACCGACCCGATACCCGCTATCGGCGGCCTCGGCGGAATGGACGACGGGGGCGGTGCCGGCCAGCAGGCCGGCCAGGGCCAGGATGGCCGCGAATTTCATGGGATTGCATTGCATGGTGTGACTCCTCTCCGTGAATGTTTTTCGGTACCCCAACCCCGCCGTTCAACGCGGGTGGCGGGTCGCCCGGCGGCATGGGCATGCCGCCCTACGATCTTGCCCCTTGCCCCTTGCCCCTTGCCACTGCCTACCCCGCCAATTTCGCCACCAGCCCCCGCTCGATGGCATAGGTGGTCAAGGCCGCGGTGTTGTGCAGGTCCAGCTTGCGCATCAGGTTGGAACGGTGCTTCTCCGCGGTCTTGGCGCTCAGGCACAGGTAATCGGCGATCTCCCGGCTGGTGTTGCCCTCGGCGATCAGCTTGAGGATCTCCCGCTCCCGGTGGGTGAGGGTATCCCACTTGGACGGCGCCGCCACCACCCGGGCCACGTCCAGGTAGCCGCTCACCACCTGGGCGGAGACGTCGGGGCTCAGATAGGTCTTGCCGCGCAGCACGCTGCGCACCCCCAGCATCAGCTCGTCGTAGGTGGAATCCTTGAGCACGTAGCCGTCGGCGCCGGCGCGCAGGGTGTCGCGGATGTATTCCTCGGTCTTGTGCACGGTGAGGGCCATGATCTTGGTGGCGGGATAGCGCTTCTTGATATCCGAGATCGCTTCCATGCCATTGGTGCCGGGCATGTTCAGGTCCATCAGCACCAGGTCCGGGGCGAGCTTGCCGGTGAGCTTCACCGCGTCCCGGCCGTTGTCCGCCTCCCCCACCACCTCGAACTCCTTGTCGGTGCCGAACAACGCGCGCAGACCCTGGCGCAGCAGGGCGTGATCCTCGGCAATGAGTATGCGATACGGCATGTGCTGCTTCCTCCTGTAGGAATCGACCACGCAATTTTGCCTTTGCATTCTGCCCGCATTCTGCCTCATTCCCAGCGGCGCGGAACCAGTCCGCGAGGCTACCTGCACCGTCCCCGCGCCAAATACGCATTCCCCCTACCCTGGAATACCGTCTTCACCTGACGGCCCAGCCCCTCCCCCCATGGCTATCCTGAGCCCACGATCAAACCGGCCTGGCGACAGGCCTTGGAGGCGGTCATGGACGCAAGACTTGGCGGCAAGGACAGCGCAGCGACACGGCGGCGGGAGGGGGCGAGGTGCGTTACCAGGTGCTAGCTCTGGGCCCGGACCA
>JBGSHR010000051.1:0-6394 GCA_041752155.1 Thiobacillaceae bacterium
ACCCGCGCCGAGGTGCTGATGGCGGCCGGCGTGCATCGGGCCAGCGCCGTGGTGGTGAGCTTCGCCCACACGCCGTCCGCCCTCAAGGTGCTGGCCGCCGTGCAACGTCTGTGTCCGGATGCTCCGGTCATCGTCCGCACCGTGGATGACAACGATCTGGACAGGTTGCGTGAGGCAGGGGCGGCGGAGGTGGTGCCGGAGGTCATGGAAGGGGCCTTGATGCTGGCTTCTCAGACCCTGCTCATGGCCGGAACGCCGTTGTCCCGGGTGCTCAAGCGCATACGCCAGACCCGGGAGGCGCGCTACGGCGCGATGCGCGGTTTCTTTCGCGGCATCACGGACGAAGAGATGGACGAGGCCGGGGGTGTGCGCCTGACATCCATCCCCATTCTGGCTAGCCATGGCGGCGTGGGTAAGAGCCTGGGAGAGTTGGAACTGGAGCAGTCGGGGGCTACCGTGGTGGCCGTGCGCCGGCGTGGCATCCGCATGGTCGAGCATGGGCCCGAGACGCGGGTGGAGGTCGGCGATGTCCTGGTGTTGCGCGGGGAACCGGATGCCTTGGCCGCCGCCGAGATCCACCTGGGCCAGGCTTAGTACGGGTGCTGGCGATTCCGCCTGTTCGCTGCGCCCGCATTCCTGGAGGCGGCAGGAAACTGTCTGAATGCGTTTAGTGGATGATGAGCGCGCGCGTGGGGGTGTTTTTGATTACATCCAGGGTCTTGAGTAGGCCTCCCAGCAATAGGCCGATGACCACTAGGATGATGGCTACTTCTATCAGGGTGAAATCGCGCGGTGGTCTGAACATGGGGCGTTACCGCAGCAAGAAATGGGCCTGTTATATGACGCAATCAAAACAGTGTGTTATCTCTTGGCATGGGTGTGGGGGCGGCGAATTGTCGCCACCCCTGCCGATCTTGCCGCAAGGATTCTCGCCCTCGGGTCGTCAGTCCGTTGGCCGGCCCCGCTCAATTTTGCCGTGCCAGGGCCGATAACCGGCCCATGCCTTCGCGACAGATGAATCTACTCCCGGCGGATCCGCCCGACGCCCCCACCATGAGCGAACGCCTTGGCCTGTCCCGCCACGGCAACAAGACCCTGGCTTTGATGTTGTTGCTGTTGCACGCCTCTTTGGTGTGGGGCCATGGCTTGGCGTGGGGCCAGGCCATGGCCTTGGCCCATTACGGCGCTTTCCTGTTATGGCAGCCCTTCTTCAGCGGCGGCAAGTCCTTGTCTTGGCCTCGCATACTGGGAATCCTGGGGGTGGGGGCGGCACTGGCGATCCTGAACAACGTTTGGGCGGGGGCGCTGTGGACTTCCCTGCTTGCCGGGCTGGCGGGAGGCATGGCGGTGGGCCTCAAATCGCCCCGGGAGCGCCTGGGGATCTGGCTGGCTGTGCTTTACCTGCTGTTGCTGTTGTTCATCTGGCTGTTGCCCCAGGGCTTCGGCCTGCCGGTGCGCGATACCGGGAATACCGCTCTGTGGCGCGACGGTCTGTTGCTGTTGCCCCTGGCCCTGATGCTGTTTCCTTCTCCCACGCTGGCCAACCGAACCGGCGTGGTGGATCTGCTCTATACCCTGTTGTTCGTGCTGGTGATCGGCGTCCTGGCCCTGGGCAGCTACGCCGCCATGCATCTCACCCAGACCGATTACGCCCAGGGCGTGATGATCAGCCTCGGCACCCTGGCCGCCTCGCTGCTCATCATCGCCTGGCTCTGGCAGCCGCGTGGCGAGGCCTCCGGCCTGCGCAACCTGTTCTCCCGCTATGTGCTCTCTCTCGGCCTGCCGCTGGAGGAGTGGCTCAAGGAGTTGTCCGATGCGGCGGAACAAGAGCCCGATCCCGAGGTGTTTCTGCGCCTGGCCATGGCCGGTTTTACCCACTTGCCCTGGTCCACCGGGGTGATTTGGCGCACCAGCCATTCCACCGGCGCGCTGGGGCAGGAGAGCCGCTATCACGTGGCCTTCACCCACGAGGGGGTGGAAGCCACGTTTTATACCGATGCTCCGGTCAACCCCGCCTTCGCCCTGCACCTGCGCCTGCTCACCGAGATCATCGGCTATTTCTACGCCGCCAAGATGCGGGAGCGGGAGATGCAGGCCAACGCCTATACCCAGGCGGTGTACGAAACCGGCTCGCGCCTGACCCACGACGTGAAAAACCTGCTGCAATCCCTCAAGACCCTGTGTTCGGCGGCGGAACACAGCCGGCCGGAACAGGCCATGTCCTTGCAGAACCTCATGCAGCGCCAGTTGCCGCAAATGGCGAAACGCCTGGAGATCACCCTGGACAAGCTCAAGTCGCCTGAGCGCGCGGCGGACAGCAGCCAGATCATGGCCCGCGAATGGTGGCGCAACCTGCGGAACCGCTATGCCCGCGACACCCTGAAATTTGTGGTGGACGATGAGGACGCGTCCACCTGGCTACCCCAGGAGCTGTTTGATAGCGTGGCCGACAACCTGATCCAGAACGCCCTGCGCAAACGCACCGGCGAGCCGGGTTTGGTCATCCGGGTCGAGATGGTCAGCGCTCCCATCCCCCTGTTGACCGTGTGCGACTCCGGCCGGGCGGTGGAACCCATCGTCGTGGAAAAATTGTTCAACTCCCCGGTTTCCACCCACGACGGCCTGGGCATTGGTCTGTATCACGCCGCCAAACAGGCTTCCGGCCTGGGCTATCGCCTGGAACTGGCCAAGAATAAGGACGGGGTGGTGTGCTTTTCGCTCTGGCAGGAGACGCTGGCCTGATCAATCAGTCCCGCGTTTCCTGAAGGGCGGGGTGGGGGGGGTGTCGCAATAGGCCGCCCAGGCATGGGCCCCGAGGTCTTTGCGGTTCCCGTGCGGACGAGAGTCTTGTGCCGGGTGCTAGTCCCGGGCGGGCTCCAACACGGCATCCAGGTTCAGGTTGTCGCAATATTCGAAGAAATCGCCGCGCAGGGTGGGCAGATGCAGGTTGGCCGGGATGCCCACGGTGATGTTCACCGAGAACATGGGTGTGCCGGTGTGGGGCGCGGGGTAGGTCTCGGTGACCAGTTCTTCGATGTTGATGCCCTGGCGCGAGAAGAACTCCGCCAGGCTGTGGACGATGCCGGGATGGTCCATGGCCACCACGTTGACCCGGTAGGGCACCAGGGGCTGCTTGCGTTCGGTGGGCCGTGTGCGTTTGTGGACGATGGTGAGGCCCAGCTCCAGGCCGATCTGTTCCAGCCGGTCTTCCAGTTTGGTGAGGGCGTTCCAGGGGCCGGAAAGCAGCATGATGAGGGCGAACTGGCCGCCCAGCACCGCCATGCGGGATTCCTCGATGTTGCAGCCGGCCTCGGCGATGCGGCTGGTGAAGCGTTTCACCAGGCCGACCTGGTCTTCGCCGCTGGCGGTGATGGCCAGATAGTCGATGTTGCTCATGTCTACTTCACTTCAGAGGGTGACGAGGTGGCATTGTACCGCCAGGACCGGGCTTGCCCTGCCGTCAATGCCCCATGCGCGCCTGATCGTCGTCACGCACCGGGCGGGCTGCCTAGCCGATATTCACCCCTTCCGACCAGATCATGGCCTGGACGTGGGCGATGTTGACCGTATCGGCATCCAGGTCGACCTCGACGGCGCATTGTTCGATGGTGTCCTGGTCGAAGTTCTCGCAGGCGAGGGCCAGGTTGAGATAGGGCGCATAAGCTCCGGTGCGTTCCGTGAGGGCGGACATCACGGCCTCGGGCAGTTTCAGGTCGGCCAAGGCCTGCCGCATGGGGACGTTGAACAGGGCGTCCAGCATGGAGAGGATGCCGACGATGAACAGGCTGCCCAATTGTTCGGGAGGCAATCGGCCTTTGCCCAGGATTTCCGTGAAACGGGCGCGGATCAGCGCGGCCCTGAGCAGGGCCTGGCAACGGGCGTCGGCCTGTCCCGAGGTGAACAGCAGCAGGGTCAGCCAGCGGTAGAGTTGGTCGTGGCCGAGCAGCTCCAGGGCGTGGCGGATGGAACTGATCTCCTGGCGCAGGCCGACGCCGGGGGAGTTGATGAAGCGCAGGAGCTTGTATGACAGGCCGGCATCGCATTTGAAGCCGGTTTCGATCTCGGCGAAATCCGCATGGTTGACCACCAGATTGAGTAGTTCCATGACGCGCAGGCGGCTGCTGTCGATCTGGGGCTGGCTGGCAGGCTGGAATTGGGCGAAGTGCCAGCCCTGGAACAGCTTGAACGGGAGTTGGTTGCAGGCCGCGTAGTCTTCCTCCGTGTCCACGTTCATCGCCACCAGTTGCGGTAACTCTTTGCCATCGAACAGGGTCGCCCGTTGCGCCAGGGTCATGGCGTCGTATCGGCGGGTGTCCAGCCGGTAATAGTTGCTGAGTTCGAGCAGCGGGGCGAGCTCGGGCACCAAGGGCGCGTCGTCCAGGGCCAGGGGAATACCCTGGCGGGCGAGTCTCCGCCAGGGTTCGATCAGATCCTCCAGGTGATCCTCGGCATGGGTGGCGACGACGATCTTTTCCGGGGGAAGCTGGTCCAGCAGCTGGCTACTCAGGCTGCTGGGGGCGACAGAGACGAAGATGAGGCGATCGCCCAGTGCCCGCGTGAAATCCAGGTCGATCACACTGGCCAGCAAGAGTTCGTCCTGCATCTGCTGGTACGAGTCGGCGCCGGGGATCACGGGCACGGGCACCCGGTCGCGCAAGCGGAGTTCGTAGCCCATGACCACGTGGTTCACGTCCAGCACCAGCTTGCGCGTCAGGAAGTGGTGCGGCGGGTTGCGTCCGGCGTTCTTGTTCTCGTCGGAATCGGCGTGAATCCGCTGAGCTGCCTCGGGCGGGCGCCCCGTTTCTTGCCGGCTGGAGGAGGTGAGGTCGGTCATGGTGTTTGTCCGCTAGGATGCGCTGGGAGGGTGTTGTAGTTTCTCCAGCAGGCTGTTCACGGCGCGATCCATGAGAGGCACGTTTTCGATGATCTTGACCTGCCCTTCGCGGAATTTGGTGGTCAAGCCATCCGCCTGGATGGACATGGCCCTTTGTCCGAGGCGGTTGGTGAACAGGTAGATGCCTTTCAAGGGGCTGGTCCAAGCCAGCTTCGCCCGGGTGGTGGTGCCATCTTCCTGTTGGAACTCGATCCAGGTGCCGCGCTTCAGGGATTTGACCATGTCCTTGAACTCATCCCGCTCGTGCCAGTCGCCGCCCGCCAGCCAACTGACGTCGCTGAGGGTGATTTCTTCCACCTCGCCATCCTCGCCAGGGTCCGCACTGATCTCCCGCACCAGGGCCGGATCGGCCTCTGTCTCTGCCGCCTCCGCCGAAAGGGATATTTCCTCGAAGTCCATGGGACCGCTATCCGTGGCGTTCCAGGGGGCTTCCGCGGGGGCTTCGCCGGGAGTCGTCACGCCCAGGGCGGCACTGTCCGCGGGGTCGATTTGCCCCAGGGCGGCGGCCTTGATCGCCACGGCATGGCAGCGCACCAGGCCGGCGAAGAATTGATCGCGGTTTTCATCGGGCAAACCCAGCATGCGCATGCCATCGTCCAGGCGTTTGAGCAGTTTCGGCAACAAGCTGATCAGCGTCCTGCGGTCGTCGGCGCCGGTCTTGGGGGTGACGCTCCAGATCAGGTCTTCCATGGTGGAAATGGCCTGCTGCCATTCCGGGCTGCTCTCGCCGGAGCTGGCGTGAATTGTGGCCAGCCAGTGCTCCCATTGTCCGAACAGAAAGCTGCGGATCAGCTCCGGTACCGGCCGGTCGAACAGGTGGCTTTGCACCATGTCGTGGGCCACGACCCGGGCGATCTCGATCTGTTCCTGATTCTGGATGATCTGGGCGCTCTTGCCGGTGGCCGCGGCGATGAGCTGTTTTTCTTCCTTCAGGTAGCGCTCGAAGTCGTCCAGGACATGGGAAAAGATATCGAGCTGCTCGTCGAACTGGTTGATGACCCGTTGTACCAGGTCATCAACTTTTTTATAGAGGCCGCTGGCATGGCCTTCCTCTTCGTCCCAGCCCATGGAGGCATCGGCCAGGGCATCCAACAGCCTGCGCGCCGGGTGGGTTTTGTGCGAGAAGAAGCTCCGATCCAGCATGGCTACTTTCAGCACCGGGATCTGCAAGCGGCCGATCAAGGCCTTCATGGCATCGGGTATGCGGCGATCATCCAGGATGTAGTCGAACACCATGGCGACGATGTCCAGGGTCATGGCATCCATCTGGCCCATGCCCTCGGCGACGCCGGAGCTTTTGATCTCGCGCAGGACATTGATCTGGCCGTTGCTGAAGCGGGCGGCGTCCACAACCCCGGGCATGCCCTCGGTCTGCCCCCGCTGGATACGGGTCAAGGATTGCATGATGGCTGGGATGGCCGCCGCAACCTGGCCGGCGTGGTCTCCGGGCGCGGCTTGTTCCCCGGGCAGGGGCGGTGCCGCCAGGGGGGCGGGCGCGAA
>JBGSHR010000052.1:0-6570 GCA_041752155.1 Thiobacillaceae bacterium
CTAAGTTAAGGCTCGTTGGCGAGCACAGTCGCCGTATTGCTCCCTCTCCCGCAGGCGGGATAACCAGCGACTTGGGGGCTTTGCCCCCTAGTCGAATGGTTAGTAGTTCCATCAGAGGGTTGGGGTCAACGTCATCGAAGATGGGAGGTGCGTTTGCACCATGACTGCGCTTGCCAAGACCCTCATCCCCAGCCCTTCTCACCTGCGATGACGATGTCCCGCCTGCGGGAGAAGGGAGCAAGGCGCGGTTGGCCTTAACTTAGTGCCATGGGGGTCTGCCCCGTATTAACCGAACGTTCTTCTGGGGCGGCCAAGCCGCCAGGGCGGAGGCGGAGCATCGCCAATCGCTTGATCCTGATGGGTGACTGGCGCGATTCGTTCGCAGCCAAGCGTGAAGAACCGGGCGTGATCGGCTACTGCGTGGGAATGAAGGAAAAGTACATTTGGCGGCGGGCGCCGCCATGGGGTTGCTTACTCGCTTGACTATGGCCGGCTAATGGGTGACCCCTTTGGTTCTGGGAGGGCGGCGAAGGGGCGGTCGTGAGGGGGGCCAGGATCGGCGGGGTGGCGGCCTTTGTGGAAAGGAAGGTATCGTGTGGCTTCCCGCACATAGTCCTACCCGTCAGCAATGTGTGGGCCGCATGCACACCTGGCTTTCAGTCAGGCGCGATAAAAATTTATGCCGTCAAGCGGCGGCTTTTCAGATTGAATCTTGAACAGGGGAGTAATGAAATGAAGCAAATGCTATGTGTTGTGGCCGCTTTGTCCATGAGCGCATGCTCAACCTATATGCCTCAGCGGTACAGCATCAATGCCGACACCAACGTGGCCTTGAAAGCCATCGATGCCGGCAATATCAATGTCGGCCTGTTCAAAGGCCCCACCAGCTTTGACAACTCCTGCCGTGCCGCCGGCCCGATCGCCCCCCCCGACAACATGAGTTTTGAGGCCTACATTCAAAAGGCCCTGGCGGACGAATTGAAGGTGGCAGGCAAGTTTGATGAAAAATCCCCCAAAATCACCTTGAGCGGCACGGTTGAACAACTTGCATTTTCATCATCCCGTGGCCTGACCGGCGGCTCTTGGGATATCGGCATGAAAGTCAGCTCATCGAACGGAAACTCCACATTCGTGACCGAGCATTACGAATTCAACAGCGGCTTCATCGCCGACACGGCATGCAAGCAAACCGCGGAAGCCTATCTGCCCGCCGTTCAGAACCTGATCGGCAAGCTCGTTAAAGCGCCTGAATTCAAATCTCTGGTGACGCCTTAATCCATTGCGCCCCTTCAGCGGCAGAAAAGGTCAGACTTTTTAGCCGCTGAATTCACCCGCTGGATTTATAAAAATAGAACGGCAAAAGGGGCCAGGTACGCATCGTTCATACAACTGATAGTAGTTAGCCCAGCCCTTAGTCTGATAAAAACAAAACCGACACTGACCCTTTTGGCCTGCTGGAGCAGCTACCGGCATAACGGCCTTGGCCAACCCGACCCCCGCATCACCCCGCGCCCGCTCTACCTCACCATTGATCGGGATGGAACCGACAGGCAAACCGCCTATCGAGCCCTGTTCCGTAGCGAGCAGGATGAAGCAGCCCTAGGTGACATTCGACTTGCCTTGTCGCAGGGGCAGCCGCTGGGTCATGGCCGTTTCGGCGACAAGATATGTGCGGCGGCGGGAATCAGACGCACACAGAAGCGGCCGGGGAGACCCGCAGGCAAGTCGGATCAGTCCAATGATGCAGAAACACAAACCGGTTTCGGATTCTGAACTGGCGAGGATGAGAGAAATGATTGAGAGAAAAAACAATTCGAAGCTGACCCCTTTGGCCTTGACCCCTTTGGCCCTTCTGCTGATGGCATTGTTCTTCATTCCCCTTTTGAGCGCTTGCGACCAGATCGAAAAATCCCGGCAGATCGGCAAAGTACTGGAACAGGCCTTCGGCGACATCGGCACCACCGCCCTGGTCTGGGACGAGGAAGTCCCACTGCATGACGGCAGTGTCATCGTCATCAAGCGGCGCGAGGTGAAGAGTGGTGGTGGTTTTCCGATCAATTCCATGAATCCGCGCGGCATCACCCGTTCCTACGAGTTCTGTTATCCGCCCATGGGGCTGTACTGGAAATCCAAGGGCGAATACGAGCCGGAAATACTGGCCGTCGTGGAAGGCAAGGCCTACGTCAAGGTGCCGATCAGTAGCTCGGAGTCGTGCATGTTCCACGGCTACCCGGAGACCAACGCCATCTATTTCGTCTGGGAAAACCATGCCTGGAAGAAGATTCTCTACGAGCAATTCCCCAAAGCGGTCAGGCGTACCAACCTGCTGTTGGAAGCTTTCGGCATCAAGCCGGAAAAGGACGTGCATGGCCTGGTGACTGTGTTCCAGAAAGAAAATCGGGACAGCATCTATGGGGCCATGAGACGGACCAAAGGAAGAATTCAAAGCCTGACTGATTATCCACACAGACGAGACAGCTGTAAGAACAACAAACACGAACACGTTCAGACCGACAGAACAGCAGAAGTCTTTCTCTCGCCCACCCCCGATTTTTGCCAATAACACAACCAAGGAGGTAACACCCCATGACCACATCAATCGAATATGCCCAGATGGCTTCCAACGCCTACGCGGTAAAAGAGACCAAGACCAAAGGGGTCAGCTTCGAATATCTTTTTATGAGGAACAGCCATGCCCCGTCGCCCACGCATTAAATTGGCTGGAATCCCGCAGCACATCGTCCAGCGCGGCATCAACCGAGAGCCCTGTTTTTTTTGCCGAGGAGGACTACCACAGCTCCCTCCACTGGCTGGAAAAAGCGGCTGCCGATTGGCACTGTGTCGTTCACGCCTACGTACTCATGACCAACCACGTCCACCTGCTGGTCACCCCAGGAACAATCGGCACCCCACGATTACGCCGCCGAAGCCAACGGCAACCTGATATCGATTTCCGCGAACGGTACAAAGACGGTTTCATCTTCCGCCCGCTCCACCAGCCCAAGCTCGACCAGTCGGGCGATATCGCCATGCACGTTGGAATAATTGCGTTCGGCCTGCTTGGCCAGGGCGTACACGCTGCATGGCCCGATCCGGCGCAGGGTGTCGAGCAGGTCGATGCGCGCCGGAGTCAGCATGGAAAACAGGGTGCGCGCGGATTCGAAGGACAGGTGGTAATCGGGCTCCTTCCCCTCCGCAATCTGGTTGCGCGCCGTGTCGAATACGCTGCCTTTCTTGCCCAGTTCGATGATGGCTTTCATGTTGCGCTCCAGTTCGTGACGTCTTGCTCGAAGTCGGCGAGCAGGGTTTCCAAGTCGGTGAACACGTAGGCATCCTCTTCAGCGCCGAAATGCCTGTGGTCGCCTTTGCCGCGTTCGTTGTCGTAGCGCACCCGGCATTCGCTCGCCGTGCCATGAAACAACCGGTACTTGTAGCGGTGCCGGCAGGGTGTCAGGGGTTCATCCAGCTGCCAGACAACGATTTCGATGATGGACTCATCGTCACGGATTTCCTTGGCTCGGATGATCAGGCGCGCACTCATATATTGCATGCTAACAATATATTGCCTCCATGCAATAAAAAGTTTGGGCCTGCCAAAGACTGAAAGGGGTCGCCTCAATTTCCATCGCCACCCAATGACAACGCCGGCAAAGCCACCTCCCTCAGGACGGCATTAGGTACAGCCCACGGCTATAGATGCCACCCTCCCCAATTGCTGCGTGCGGAACAATAGGCACGGAACCCCATCGAACTTGAGCCTGCCGGTTCCCCCACGACTGGCCACGCCCGGCGCATATCCGCTTCACTGCCCCCATGAAAAGGAGACATGCTCATGACCACGAACACCGTCCAGTTTCACCGCGTGCTCCGCGCGGCGCCCGAGAAAATCTACCGTGCCTTCCTGGATGCGGACGCGATGGCAAGGTGGCTACCGCCGAACGGGTTCACCGCCAAGGTTCACCATTTGGACGCGCAGGTCGGCGGCGGCTACAGGATGTCGTTCACCAACTTCACCACGGGCAATAGCCACGCCTTCGGCGGCACCTATCTCGAGCTCGATCCCCCCAGCCGCATTCGCTACACGGCGAAATTCGACGACCCGAACCTGGCCGGGGAAATGCAGACGACCATCACCCTGAAGCAAGTGTCTTGCGGGGCCGAGTTGAACATCGTGCAGGAAGGCATCCCGGCGGTCATTCCCACCGAGGCGTGCTATCTAGGCTGGCAGGAGTCCCTCGCTTTTCTGGCGAAGCTCGTCGAGCCGGAGATTCCGGACTAGCCCGATGTGATGGGGGCGCGGTGAAGGGGCCGAATCAGCTCCCCGCCCGCCAGCCAGCGTGCGCATTCCGGCCCCAATGCCTCTAGCGCCCGCGCCCCGTAGGCCGCGATCTGTTCCGGGCTGAGGGTTTCCGCCCAGCGGCCGTTCGAACCCTTGTTGATGAACACTCACTGCCATGCGGGTCAAACTCGAATTAATTTCTCTGTCGAGGCAATCTCCCCAACCCCGCCACCCACAAATCAAACGCCCTACCGCAACACCGCCCGCAACGCGGCGACCATTCAGGGCCGGATATCCCCGGCCAGCGGTTGCACCCCATTCACGGCGTAGTGCCGGGTCTTGATCCGTGCATTCAGGTCGTCGATTCTCGACTGCGGATGGGGATGGGAGGCGAACAGGTAGGGAAGTTTGTCCCCCGCCTGCCGGGCGAGACGGGTAAAGAAGGTGGTCGCGCCGCCGGCGTGGCCGTAACGTTTGGCCAGGAGATCCAGGCCATACTGATCGGCGGCGGCCTCCTGGCTCCGGGAGTACTGGGCTTGAAACGTCAGCAGCGTATTCGATACCAGATTGCTGGCCTCGCTATCGCCGCCGAACAGCAGGCCGGTCGCGACGGCGAGACCCAGGCCGCGTCCCAGTGCGCGCAGATGATCGCGATGGGCGAAGTGGCCGAGTTCGTGGGCCAGCACCATGGCCAGTTCGTTTTCCGATTCCACTTTTTTCAACAGACCGGAATAGACCACGATATTCCCGCCCGGCAGGGCGACGGCGTTGACCTCGTCGGTCTTGGCGACGAAGACGCGAAACGCATATTGATGCAGCGGGGAATCGGCCGGCAGGCCGGCGAGCAGGGATTGCAGGCGTGTTTCCAGGGCGGTGCTTTCCTGGCCGGGGAACTTCTGCAACACCTGCCGGCCCAGCCAGCTCTCGACGCTGATCGGCGCTTTGGAAGCCACCAGGTCGGCGCCGAAGCCCAGGGCGAACACCAGCAACCCCAGCAGCAGCACCATGCCCCCGCTCATCCAGAGCAGGTCCTTCAGGGGGTGCGTCTCGGCGACATTGACGTTCCCCTCGAGGGATTTCGGGGTGAACTTCATGGGCCTCGTCGGATGATGGCGGTGCCGTAGGCAATGGCTTCCACGCTGCCGATCTGGTTCTTCGTGTTGGCGCTTTGGCCGATCGCCGCGGTTTCCAGGCGCATGTTGAGGATCATGTCGGCGCCCTGTTCCCGGGCGCTTTGCTTCATGCGCAGGATGGCCTCCCTGCGCGCCCTGTCGACCAGGGATTCGTAAGCCTTGACCCGGCCGCCGAAGAGATTGCGCAGGATCGCCATGAGACGTTTGAAATAGTCGATGGAGATGACCGCGCTGCCGGTCACCAGCGCCGCCCCACGGATTTGTTCGGGGGGGAACTCTTCGTCCCAGGTCACCACGGGCATGTCCAGGAGTTCCTGTTCA
The DNA here is from genome assembly GCA_041752155.1 of Thiobacillaceae bacterium. Classification (GTDB taxonomy): domain Bacteria; phylum Pseudomonadota; class Gammaproteobacteria; order Burkholderiales; family Thiobacillaceae; genus PFJX01. The sequence goes on from JBGSHR010000052.1 coordinate 5,734, forward strand.
CGGCTGTTGATGGATTGATAGTGCAGCCTCTCCGCCCTGCCGCCCGCCAGATAGCCCAGCGTCAACAAGACCAGGAAGATCACCATATCCAGGTGTTGCAGGAGCATTTCCATGACGCCCCCTACTCGACCCGGACCGCCGTACCGTAGGCAAACAATTCCGCGGCGCCCTGGGCCACCGACGAGGTGGCGAAGCGAATGTTGACCACCGCGTTGGCGCCCATCTGCCGGGCCTGTTCCGTCATGCGATTCATGGCCTCTTCACGGGACTCCTGAAGCAGTTCGGTGTAGCCCTTCAGCTCTCCGCCCACCAGGTTTTTCAGACCGGCCATCAAGTCGCGCCCGACGTGTTTCGCCCGCACGGTACTGCCTTGCACGATGCCGAAATGTTCGACGATGTTTTTTCCGGGAACGGTATTAACGTTTGTCAGAATCATTGTTGTAGCTCCAAAGAAATGCCGGTTTGTCGGATATGAATTACCCGTGCGGGCAAAACCAGGTGGCGCATGACTGCGGAGTGCCAAGGAATCTTCACGTCCGAACAACGGACATCCCGGAACTTGAATTCCAGCCTCCCCCTTACCGCCCCTATGTTTTTTCTCCCTCCCAACGGGCTGGGCGGATGCTAACCGCTTTTTCCGTGCGTCATCCACCGTCCACGCCAGGGAAAACCGGGCTGTCCAGCCTGGACAGTCCGGCCTGGACAGCGCTCCCGCCGTCGGCCAGGAACCGCGGCGGGCGCGGGCCGGCGCCCGTCTCAGTGATGGTCCTCGTCGCCGCCCAGAGGCCAGAGGTGGTGGGCATCCAGCATGAGACGGGCGATGGCCTCGTTGGCGGC
>JBGSHR010000053.1:0-3781 GCA_041752155.1 Thiobacillaceae bacterium
CGGGGTGAACGACGCCCCGGTGCTGGCCCAGGCCCAGGTGTCCATCGCCGTGGATCAGGGGGCCGAGGCTGCCCAGGCCGCCGCCGACATGGTGTTGCTGTCCAGCGAGATCGGCCGGCTCGCCGACGGCGTGCGCCTGGCGCGCAAGACCCAGGGGGTGATCAAGCAAAACCTGGCCTGGGCACTTCTCTACAACCTCGTCGCCATTCCCGCCGCGGCCCTGGGCTACGTCACCCCCTGGCTGGCAGGCATCGGCATGTCGCTCTCCTCCCTGCTGGTGGTGCTCAATGCCATGCGCCTATCCAGAATCAGCAAGTAATAAGCAATTTTGATTGTCATCTCCCCTAGTCCACCAATACTATGCAGCGGTCAATAAGAATTACTCATGGACATTCTCTATCTTCTAATCCCTATCAGTCTGGTCTTGGTCGCCGCGATAGCATTGGTTTTCCTTTGGGCGGTCAAAAGCGGGCAGTTCGAGGACATGGAAGGGCCGGCCCATAGGATTCTGATGGACGACGACCTGCCCAGGCAGGCGCCCGCGGCAGAAGAAGAAGTAAATCGGACAAACTTGTCCATTGACATGGATCAAGCCGATAAATAGGATTCGGGCGTCGATTTATCGGCGTTCGTTTTTTGACCCAGCCAATACTGCTCAAGGAGACCCGTATGGAAGCAACATACAACTACAAGGTCGTCCGACAGTTCGCCATCATGACGGTCGTGTGGGGAATTGTTGGAATGCTAGTGGGCGTTATCTTGTCCGCTCAGCTGATCTGGCCAGATCTGACCCAAGGCCTGCAATGGTTGTCCTACGGGCGCTTGCGTCCTCTACATACCAACGCGGTGATCTTCGCGTTCGGTGGTTCCGCTCTCTTCGCCACTTCCTTGTTCATCGTCCAGCGCACCTGCCAGACCCGGTTGCTGTCCGACGGCTTGGCTGCCTTCGTGTTCTGGGGCTGGCAACTGGTCATCCTGCTGGCGGCGCTGTCCTTCCCGTTCGGTATCACCACCGGCAAGGAATACGCCGAACTGGAATGGCCCATCGACCTGCTGATCACGGTGATCTGGGTGGCTTACGCGGTGCTGTTCTTCGGCACCATCATGAAGCGCAAGACCCAGCACATCTACGTGGCCAACTGGTTCTTCGGCGCCTACATCGTCACCATCGCCATCCTGCACATCGTCAACAGCGCGGAACTCCCCATCGCCCTGGCCGGCGGCTCCGTGCTGAAGTCCTACTCGGCTTACGCCGGGGTGCAAGACGCCATGGTGCAGTGGTGGTACGGCCACAACGCGGTGGGCTTCTTCCTGACCACCGCCTTCCTCGGCATGATGTACTACTTCGTGCCCAAGCAGGCCGGTCGTCCGATCTTCTCCTATCGGCTGTCCGTGGTGCACTTCTGGGCCTTGAACTTCATCTACATGTGGGCCGGCCCCCATCACCTGCTGTACACGGCGCTGCCCGACTGGGCCCAGTCCCTGGGCATGGTGTTCTCCCTGATGCTGATCGCGCCCTCCTGGGGCGGCATGATGAACGGCATCATGACCCTGTCCGGCGCCTGGCATAAGCTGCGCACCGACCCGATCCTGAAGTTCCTGATCACCGCCCTGTCCTTCTACGGCATGTCGACCTTCGAAGGCCCGATGATGTCGGTGAAGACCGTGAACGCCCTGTCCCACTACACCGAGTGGACCATCGGCCACGTGCACTCCGGCGCCCTGGGCTGGGTGGCAATGATCTCGATCGGCTCGCTCTACTACCTCATTCCGCGCCTGTTCGGCCGGGAGGAGATGTTCAGCGTCAAGCTGATCAACACCCACTTCTGGATGTCCACCATCGGCGTCGTGCTGTACATCGCCGCCCTGTGGATCGCCGGTGTGGCCCAGGGCCTGATGTGGCGCGCCACCAATGCCGACGGCACACTGACCTACAGCTTCGCCCAGTCCGTGGCGGCCATGTATCCCTTCTACACGATCCGCCTGGTGGGCGGCGGCCTGTTCTTCGCGGGCATGCTGCTGATGGCGTACAACGTGTGGAAGACCGTGAGCGCGGGCAAAGCCGTCAACGACGCCCGCATCCCTGAAGCCGTTCAGGCCTAAGAAGGAGACCGCACATGTTTTCGCACAAGCTCATCGAAAAAAACATCGGCCTGCTCATGGTGCTGACCTTCCTGGTCGTCTCCGTGGGCGGCCTGGTGCAGATCGTGCCCCTGTTCTTCCAGAAGTCCACCACCGAGCCGGTGCCGGGTCTCAAACCCTACACGGCGCTGCAACTGACGGGCCGCGACATCTATGTCCGGGAAGGCTGCTACACCTGCCACTCCCAGATGGTGCGTCCGTTCCGCGCCGAGACCGAGCGCTACGGCCATTTCTCCGTGGCCGGCGAGTTCGTCTACGACCGTCCGTTCCAGTGGGGTTCCAAGCGCACCGGTCCGGACCTGCATCGGGTCGGCGGGCGCTACTCGGACGACTGGCACTACACCCACCTCATGAATCCGCGTGACGTGGTGCCCGAGTCCAATATGCCGGCCTATACCTGGCTGGCGGACACCCCGGCGGATGCTGCCGATATCCAGGCCAAGATGAAGACCCTGAACATGGTCGGCCATGGTTATACCGAGCAGGAGATCACCGAGGCCCCCGCCATGCTGGAAGGCAAGACGGAGATGGACGCGATGATCGCCTACCTCCAGGTGCTGGGCACCTCCGCGCCCAAGGACAACTGATATGGACGCGGGCTTCCTCGGTTCTGTGATCACAGTCCTGTTCCTCATATTGTTTGTCGCCATCGTCTGGTGGGCCTACCGCCGGGGCAACAAACAGATGTTCGAGGACGCAGGCAAGCTTCCCTTCCAGGAAGATCCGGACGAAGCCCGCAAGCCTGACTGAACTGAGGAGAAACTCATGGTTGCTGGATATGCAATTCCCGACTTTAGCGATTTTTGGCATTACTACATCGCTGGCCTCACCATCCTGGGCATCCTGTTCTCGCTCTTCATCCTGAGGAGCCAGACCACCCAGAAACTCGCCCCCGGCGAACAGGCGGAACTGATGCATCCCACCTGGGACGGGGACTTGCAGGAGTTCAACAATCCCCTGCCGCGCTGGTGGATGTGGATGTTTTACCTGCTGGTCTTCTTCGGCATCGGTTATCTCGTGCTCTACCCGGGCGTGGGCAAATTCGCCGGCACCCTGGGATGGTCCTCCCTCCAGGAATGGAAGGACGAGAAGACCAAGGTGGACGCCGAGTTCAACAAAGTGCTGGAACCCTTCATGGCCCAGGATCTGATGACGGTGGCCGCCGATCCCAAGGCCAACGAGATGGGCCAGCACCTGTTCCTGACTTACTGTTCCCAGTGTCACGGCTCCGATGCCAAGGGCTCCAAGGGTTTCCCCAACCTGGCCGACAACCTGTGGCTGTTCGGTGGCACCCCTGACGACATCAAGACCAGCATCGCCAATGGCCATGTCGCCGAGATGCCCGCCAACATGCTGGGGGACGAGCAAAGCGCCAAGGAAGTCGCCAACTACGTGCTGTCCCTGGGCGGCAAGCCTCACGACGCCGCCCTTGCCACCGCCGGCAAGGACAAGTTCGCCGTCTGTGCCGGCTGCCACGGCGAAGACGGCAAAGGCATGAAGGCCGCCGGCTTCCCCGACCTGACCGACGATGCCTGGCAGTACGGCGGCAGCGAAGCGGCCATCGTGGAGTCCATCGTCAAGGGACGCAAAGGCGGCATGCCGGTCCAGCAGGAACTGCTGGGCGATGCCAAGGTGCACC
>JBGSHR010000054.1:0-3293 GCA_041752155.1 Thiobacillaceae bacterium
AGCCGGGCCGACCACAGCCAGCCCAGGCCCACGCCCGCCGTGTTGGCGGCCATGTCAAAGATGTCGCCCTGGCGGTAGCCGGTGAAGCTTTGCAGGATTTCCAGGGCCAGGCCCATGAGCACGAACAGCAGGGCGAGGCGATAGCCGTCGCGCGCCATCGGGCGCCACCAGGCCATGAGGCTGGCGTAGGCGGCCAGGTGGCCGAACTTGTCGCCTTGGTTGAGGTCGATCTCGGGCGGCGCCGGGGTCAGGGAGAAGTAGACCACCGCCGCCACCAGCAACCAGCCCAGGGCCTGCCAGTAGGAACGATAGGTCAGCGCGGAATCCATGGCCCTGCGAAGAACGGTCAGCGGTATTCCACCAGCTCCGCCAGGGGCAGGCGCAGTTTCTCGCCGGGGGCCTGGGCGCAATGGCCCAGGGCCAGGATCAGGGCCGGCTCGTAGCGGGTGGGGTCGATGGCCAGCTGGCGCATGACCTGGTCCGGGATGAAGCCGCCGATGGCGCAGGAGTCCAGGTCGATGCCGGCCGTGGCGGTCATCATGTTGGCGGCGGCGATGTGGCACTGGGCCACGCTCCAGGCCTTCACGTCGGTGGCGGCGTGGAAGCCCCGGTAGTTTTTCAGGGCGGGGGCGAAGGCCTCGCCGGGATATTCCCGCGCCAGTAGGCGCTGGACGTAGTCCGCATCCGGTTCCAGCTCGGCCAGCTTGGCCAGGATCACGACGATGGCGCTGGCGCTCCCCACCTGGGGCTGGTTGAAACAGGCGGCCTGCAGGTCGAGCTTGTGTTGGGGCGCGGTCAGCACGACGAATTTCCATTGCTCCAGGCCGAAAGAGGAGGGAGATAGACGCCCCGCTTCCAGGACGAAATTCAGGTCATCCGGTGTTATCTGGCGCTCGGCATTGAACAGGTGGCAGGCGTGGCGGCGGTTGAAGATGTGCAAGAGTGGCTGTTTCATACTGGTCAGTGCGATTTAACCAAGGCATTCTATCCGCCCGTGGTGTATTGAACCTAGCACCGGCGATCAAGCGCTTGCGACCAATCTAAAATCTGCGACGACATGACGATCATTGCCTTCAATCACCCCACCCCTCGGTCGCATCCGGGCAACTTTTTCAGCTTGATGCGCCCATGAGTATTCCCACGCCGGAATTCAGGGTTCTGCTCCACAGCCCCGATCTGCCTCCGCCCGGGATCAAGGCGCGAGCCCATTTCGAGGAGGGCATCCTGGTGGTGCAGGGCAAGGGGCACTGGTACACCGTTCCCCTGGGCCATATCAGCCTGAAAGTGGGGGGCTTCGATGGGCGTCAGTGGATGATCGTCTGGACCACTCCCCATGGTCCGGCTTCCGCCATGCTGCAAGGCGATGAGGCCATGGATGCCTTCATCGAGCTGGCGCCGTCGGAGATCGCCGGCGAACTGCGCCGCGCCCATGCGCACCACTCCCGCACCGGCATGAAGTTCCGCATCGCCCTGGCCTTGGCCGCCCTGGTCCTGCTGCTGCCGGTACTGGCCCTGGGCGTGTTCTGGATCAACGGCGACCGGATCAGCCAGTGGGCGGTGGACCACATCAGCCTGGAGCAGGAAAAACAGCTGGGCGAGCTGGCCTATGCCCAGATGCGGCCCGGGCTCAAGGTGATCGACCAGGGGCCGGTGCACGACAACGTGGAGCAGATCGGCGTGCGCCTGACCGCCGGCTCGGCCTTCCGTTTCAGCTTTACCGTGGTGGACGATCCCCAGGTCAACGCCTTTGCCCTGCCGGGCGGCCACGTGGTGGTGTTCACCGGCCTGCTCAAGGCCGCGGACAGCGCCGAGGAGGTGGCCGGGGTGCTGGCCCACGAGGCCAGCCATGTATTGCAACGCCATTCCCTGCGCAACATGATCCATGCCCTGGGCTGGCGCGCGGTCTTGGCGGTGGCCCTGGGGGACCTGTCGGGGGGCATCTGGGGCGACATGGCCCAGGAGCTCGGCGGCCTCGGCTACAGCCGCGACCTGGAGCGGGAGGCGGACCTGGAAGGCCTGAAGCTCCTGCGCCAGGCCGGGATTCCGGCCGACGGCATGGCGCGTTTCTTCGCCAAGATGGCGCAACAGCAAGGAGAGGGCCTGGTGTTCCTGTCCAGCCACCCGGCCAGCGATGAGCGCCTGGATGCCTTGCGAGCCGCCATCCAGCAGCAGGGGCCCTATGTCAGCCAATCCCTGGGCATCGATTGGAACCAGATCCGCCAGGGCCTGCCCGCCCCCGTGAAATAGTTCACCGACCCGCCATGCCATCCGAGAGCAAGACCATGACGATCAGCCCCGACGTGCTGCGCAAAGGCAGTGTGATCTTCGGCGCCCTGAGCGACGAGGATATCCAGGCGATCCTCGCCCTGGCCGCCATGACCCAGCATCCCGCCAAGCATCTGGTGTTCCAGGCGGGCGAGGCGGGAGACCACCTGTTGGTGGTGCTGGAAGGACGGGTCAAGGTGTCCCTCACCTCGCCGGAGGGCAAGGAGGCCATCCTGAGCCTGCTGGAGCCGGGCGAGGTGTTCGGCGAGATGTCGCTGCTGGACGAGGGGCCGCGCAGCGCCACGGTGACCACCATGGAGGTGTGCCGCTTCCTGGTGATCCGGCGCCAGGACTTCCTGCATTTCCTGGAACAACAGCCCAAGGTGGCCCTGAAGCTCCTGGCGGCCCTGTCCCAGCGCCTGCGCGCCACCAACGATATGGTGGGCAATCTCAGCTTCCTCAACCTGTCGGCGCGGCTGGCCCGCATCCTGCTGAACCTGGGCCAGCAATACGGCAGGCTGACCGGGGACGGCATCGTCATCGGGCTGAAACTGTCGCAAGAGGAACTGGGCAATCTGGTGGGGGTGTCCCGGGAAAGCGTGAACCGCCAGGTGCGTCTCTGGGTCGAGGCCGGTGTGCTGGATTATGTGCACGGCACCATCATCCTGAAGAACTCCGATGCCTTGTTCCGGGAGGCCCTGGAGGCGGAACGCTGAAGCGGTCCATGTCCTGCCCATGCCGCCTTGCCATGCGCTTCCCCCAACCCCTGATCCCCGGCGTGCTGCTGCGCCGCTATAAGCGCTTCCTGGCCGATATCCAGCTGGACGACGGCGAGACGGTGATCGCCCACTGTCCCAACACCGGTTCCATGCAGGGCGTGAACCTGCCGGGCAGCCGGGTCTGGCTGTCCCGCGCCGACAACCCGAAACGCAAGCTGGCCTACACCTGGGAGCTGGTGGAGGCCCTGCCCCGGGTGTGGGTGGGCATCCATACCGGCCGCGCCAACGGCCTGGTGCGGGAGGCCCTGG
>JBGSHR010000055.1:0-7376 GCA_041752155.1 Thiobacillaceae bacterium
GGCGGTAGCGCGCCGGCGCCGGCCGCTTGGCTGGCCAGCATGCGGGCCAGCAGGTCGTCATTGGGCAGGCCGGCGGCATGGCTCATGAGCCGGCCGTAAACGCCGGCGACTTGCGCCGTGCCGGTTTTTTCATGAGTGGCGGCTGCGATCTGCATGCGGAATCCTTTCAATTCTGGGCCGGGACGGCGGCTTGCGTTCCGCTCGCCCCGAGCCGGTGTTGCTTACTGATCGGCGCTGGGGTATTCCACGGCGATGTCCTCGTCGCGCAACACCATCTGGCAGGCCAGGCGCCAGGAGGAGTGCACCAGGTCGTCCACCTTCATCTGCTCGATCTGCTCCTGGGTGATCTTGCCCACGCCCTTGAGCACGGAGATCTCCCGGTCGGTGAGGGGGCCGCCCATGGGGCCCTTGCGCGTCAGGTTGGTGACCTTCACCACACAGGTGCCGCACTCGCCGTCCTGGCAGTTGAAATCGATGGGAATGTGGTTTTCCTTGGCCAGGGTCAGCAGCGATTTGGTGTGGCTGCCGGCCACGGCGTACACGGTCTTGTCCTTGTGCAGGGGGCTGGAAAAAGTAACGACGGGCATGATTCATGACTCCAAATAAGATTGAAAAAAGAAACGGTCCTGGGACCCCTTAGCCTGGCCGCACCACCACCTCGCCGCCCAGGACCTGGGCCTGGCAGGCGAGGCGGTTGGAGCGGCCGGCCATGTTTTCCTGCAATACCTTGTCCTCCAGCACCGAACGCTCGGACATGTTTTCCATGCCGGAGACGATCCGCATCATGCAGGTGGCGCATTCCCCCTCGCGACAGCCGTAGGTGATGCCGGCGCCGACCTTTTCCGAGATCTCGATGAGGCGGGTGCCGGCGGGGACGGTGACGGTGACGCCGATGTCCTCGAAGGTGACGTTGGCCTTAGGCATGGGCTTGCTCCCGAGCGTTGAGCTCTTCCATTGAAATGATCTTGTGGGTGACCTGGCCGGTGAGATGCAGGGCCAGGTCGCGGCCGAAGGCCTGACAGCGTGAGAGCTCCGCCGCGGTGGGGATGAGCTTGACCCGCACTCCCTTCACCGGCACCCGCAGCTTGAGGCCGCGCAGGCGGTCTTCCACCATGGCCACCGCCTCGCCGCTCCAGCCGTAGGAGCCGAAGGCGCCGCCCAGCTTTTCCTTGACCTTGACGGCGGCCAGGGAGGACAGCAGGTCCCACACCGGCTTTACCGCGTCGCCGTTGATGGTGGGGGAGCCGAACACCAGGCCGTCGGCCTCTTCCACCAGGTCGACGAAGGGCGCCACTTCGCTGCCCTGCAGGTCGTACAGGGACACCCGCACGCCCTCCACCTCCTCGGCACCGTCGCGCACCGCCTGGGCCATGCGCTCGGTGTTGCCGTAGCTGCTGATGTAGAACACCAGCAGGGTCTTTGCCCGGCCGGCGGCCTCGTTGTGCAGCAGGGGCGCGGCCAGTTGCCGATAGCGCTGCACGTAGGCGCGCGGCGCGTCGCGCAGGATGGGGCCGTGGGCCGGGGCGATCAGATTCAGCGCCAGGGGTTCGATCAGGTCCAGGGCCGCCAGCACGTGCTCCCGGAACGGCCGCATGATGTGGGCGTAGTAGTACTCGAAGGAGAAGCGGAAATCCCCCACCCGGTCGTTGAACAGGCGTGGGTCGCAGTAGTGGCAGCCGAACACGTCGCAGGAGAACAGGATGGCGTCCTCCTCCAGGTAGGTGCATTGGGTGTCCGGCCAGTGCAGGTAGGGGGTGTGCAGAAAGCGCAGGGTGCGGTCGCCCAGGGACACGGAATCCCCCGTGGTCACCGGCGTGTAGGCCAGTTCCTCGCTCTTGATCAGACCCTTCAGCATCATCTGGGCCTGCTCGGAGATATACAGCCGCGCCTGGGGCGCGCGCCGCATCAACTCCGGCAGGGCGCCGCTGTGGTCCGGTTCCAGATGGTTGAGGACGATGACCTGGATTTCGTCGTAGCGGGCCACCTGTTCCAGGCGGCGGAAGAAGTCGTCGGCATGGGAGACCTTCACCGTGTCGATCACCGCCACGCCGGCGCTGCCGCGCACGCAATAGGCGTTGTAGCTGGTGCCGTTGGCGGTCTTGAGGATGACGTCGAACTCGCGCAGGCCCGGGTCCAGGGCGCCCACCCAGTGCACGCCGGGGGCGACTTCGACGGCGCTGTCGGGCGGGTTCATCGCAAGTGCCTCACCACGGAGACACAGCGACACAGAGCCGACCAACCGAAAGAGGGCTTGCCGGCTCCTTGCTCATCCTTCGCCCAGTGCGCGGAAATTGAGGCGCGAGCCAAGGCGTTTCCTCTGTGCCTCTGTGTCTCCGTGGTGGGCAGCGAATTTTTCGGATTCACGTCGCCTCCGCGCAGGGCTGGGCCGCGTGGCTTTTCGGACAGGTCTCCAGATCCGCCTGCAGGGCCGGGCTCTTGAGGCCGATCCATTGATGCACTTGCGTGGCGTCGAAGCCCACCCGGCGTTCCCCGTCCACCTCCATGAGAGGGCGCCGGATCAGCAGGGGGTCCCCCAGCATCAGGGCCAGGGCCTGGTCCGGTGCCAACTTGGCGGGGTCGATCGCGCCGGACTTGACGCGCGGCGCGCTGGGGTTGAACCAGAGCGCCACCGGCAGGTCGCCGAAGAAGGAACGCAGGCGTTCCGGGCACCAGGGTTCGGTGAGCAGGCTCTTGGCCTGCACCGTGTGCCCGGCAGCGGCCAGCAGGGTCTTCTGCCGGGTGTTGTTCATGCACCCGGGTTTTTCGTAGAAGACGACGACGGCCATGGGCTTATCCGACTTGTCGGTACTGGGTAGCGCAGGCGCCCCCGCCTGCAAGCGGGCGTTCAGCCCGCCTCCCGGCGGGCGATGCAGGCGAGGGCGCCTGCGCTACGGGGGCGGTCGATGCGGTGCTCACGTCCGTCCTGTCGGGCATCAGATGTAGCCCGCCGCCTGGAACTTGGCCAGCAGTTCCACCGGGATGCCGGTGAGGGAGCCGGGGGCGTTCAGGGGCGTGCCGATCTCGTCCAGGATCGCGCCTTCAATCGGGCAGATGCTGACGCACTGGGCGTCCTCGAAGTCCCCGGCGCATTCCGTGCACTTGCTGGCATTGATCAGGAAGTGGGGGCTGGCCTGGTAGATGGCCTGGTTGGGGCACAGGGGCTCGCAGGCGTAGCAATTGACGCAGGATTCGATGATTTCGAAGGCCATGATGATTCCTTTCTGATTACCGGACCGGTAGCCCGGAGGCGCCCTGTAGCCCGGAGGAGCGCAGCGAGTCCGGGATCCCTGGTAGGAACTGCCCCGGACTCGCTGCGCTCCTCCGGGCTACAAGGGCTACGGGGGTCATGCGACCTTCTGCTGCTCGTCGGATTTCGGCGCCAGCTTGCCGGCGACGCGCATCTCCTCGTACACCGCCAGCACCGCTTCCTCGATGGGCTCCATGGCGTGCTCGCCGTTGGGCTGCATGCCGGCGGCCTCCAGCGGGCCCCAGGGCTCGTAGCCCACCTTGGAACACAGCACCACCTCGCAGCCGGACAGCTCGCGGATGGTCTTGTCCAGGGCGCTCTCGCCGTCGCCGCAGGTGTCCCCGCCCTCGCAGTAGGGGATGGTCTTGCGATGGCTGATGAAGCGCACGCCCTGGGACGAGGCCTCGTAGATGAGGAACTCGCTGGCGTGGCCGAAGTGCTCGTTGATGACGCCGCCGCCCTTGGTGGCCACCGCCATCAGCACCGGCCGGGTCTCCTCCTTGGGCTTGGCGCCCTCGATGGACACCAGGTCGGTCTTGGCCTCCCTGGCCAGTCGCTTGATTTCCAGTTCCCGCTCGATGCCGGCGTGGACCTCGGCGCGATGCTTCATGGCCTCGGCGTAGTCGATGTCCATGGCCTCGATCTTGTCGTAGGTGAACTCGTCGCCCCGGTCCTCGCCCAGCAGGCCCACCGCGTCGGCGCGGCACTGGCGGCAGTGCCGCATCATGTTCATGTCGCCGGCGCAGGCGTCCTGAAGCTGCTGCAACTCCTCGTGGGTGGGGCCGCGCTGGCCCATGAGGCCGTAGTAGGTGCCGTGTTCCGGCTCGGCGATCAGGGGCATGACGTTGTGCAGGAAGGCGCCCTTGGCCTTGACGATCTTGGATACCTCGGCCAGGTGCTGGTCGTTGATGCCGGGGATCATCACCGAGTTGACCTTCACCAGGATGCCCTTGGCGGTGAGCATCTCCAGGCCCTTCTGCTGCTGCTCGATCAAGATGGCGGCGCCTTCGCGGCCCATGATGCGTTTGTTGTTCCAGAAGATCCACGGGTAGATCTTGGCGCCCACGTCCGGGTCCACGCAGTTGATGGTGATGGTGACGTGGTCGATGTTGTGCTTGGACAGTTCCTCCACGCAGTCGGGCAGGGACAGGCCGTTGGTGGAGACGCACAGCTTGATGTCCGGGGCCTGCTCGGAAAGCATGCGGAAGGTGGCGAAGGTGCGCTCCGGGTTGGCCAGCGGGTCTCCCGGTCCGGCGATGCCCAGTACCGTCATCTGCGGGATATTGGCGGCCACCGCCTTCACCTTCATCACCGCCTGGTCCGGGGTCATCACCTCGGACACCACCCCCGGGCGCGACTCGTTGGAGCAGTCGTACTTGCGGTTGCAGTAGTTGCACTGGATGTTGCAGGCCGGCGCCACCGCCACGTGCATGCGGGCGAAGTAGTGGTGCGCCTCCTCGGAATAGCAGGGGTGGTTGTACACCTTGGCGCGGATGTGTTCCGGCAGGTGACCCATCTGGTCATCGCTGGAACCGCAGGAATGGGATGCGCAGCCGCTGGTTTCCTCGGTGGCAGCGTTGGGGTTGAGTACGGGAAGGTCCACTGGTCGTCCTCCTAAGGGTCGCGGGCTTAACGGATTGCAGACTTGCTTTGCAAGCCCCGTGCCCGCTCACGCTCATGCCCTAACGCATTGTTATAAAACGATTTGTTTTTCAGCCGATGCGCCGGCCTGTCACAAACGCCACAGGCCGGCGCCCGGCGCTTGTGTCGAAGCCGACAAATTCCCGGGTGGGCGGCCCAGGCCGGGCTGGCCTTTGCCGGGCTTCCCGGCCCTGAAGATCGAGATCACCGAATCCACCGTGATGCAGGACGTGCTGAAGATCGACGCCACCTTCGTGCGCGACCAACCCCACGACGCCGACGACGTGTCCATTATCGTGGTCAGCATCTCCCTGGGCCACAAGCTGGGCCTGGCCCCCATGGCACTAAGTTAAGGTCAGCCGCGCTTTTCTCCCTTCTCCCGCAGGCGGGAGAAGGGCTGGGGATGAGGGCCTTTGCAAGCGCAATCATGGTGGAGGCACCCTCACCCCGACCCTCTCCCGCCTGCGGGAGAGGGAGCAAAACGGTGACTTTGCTCGCCAACGAGCCTTAACTTAGCGCCATGGGGGCCTGGAGGTGGTGGCGGAGGGGGGGAGGCCCGGGAGCGGCACGAATTCCTGTGCGCCCAGGTATGCGACGTGATCCAGGGCTGCTTCGTCAGCCCGCCCCTGCCGCCCGAGTTGGCGGTGCCGTTCGTGGCGGTGACCCGGATCGGCTAGATGTTTTCCCTCAGAAAACGCTCGTAGCCGCGGGCGCTGACGATGTGGGTGCCGTCGCAATTGAATTGCATGTGGATCGCATCCTTGAGGACGCTGAGGGTGACGTTGCGCACATAAAAATCCGGGATGTCGCGCAGCAGCGGCAGTTGCGAGATGGTCTTGGAGATTTCCTCGGGGGGAACGGGTTCCCAGTTGCTGTAGTAGCCCTGGAAGCCGTGGTGCAGATGGCTGGGGAGTTCGGCGAAGAACGCGTTTTCGCCGATCACCTGATACATGCGACGGATGATTTCGGTCTTGCGCTGGTAATCGACCTTGGGGAAATGTCGTTCCACGTAGGAGGCATCCAGCAGCCGCAGGGCCGGGTGAAATTCCTCGGTGAACGGGTCCAGCAAGGTGGACAGTCGCACTTCGCCGTTGTTGAAGCCGATCACGATGCGGTGCACGGTGCGGTTGAGCAGCAGGTCAGTAAAACATTTGACCAGTTCGGGCATGAAGCGATCCACCACGCTTACGTAGCGCGGCCGCTCCATGGCGGATTCCCGCAGCGACGGATCGCCCTTGATGCCGATGTGCATGTCCCGGTCGCAAACGCCGTTCACATTGACCATCTTCTCCTCGAGGACCAGCTTCAGGTTGCGCTGGTTGACGATGTCGCGCAGCTTGCGTTCGATCTCAGGCTCTACCGAGAGCATCCCGTGGAAAGCCTCCTTGGAGATCACCAGGAAGTGCGAGTCTTCGACGGCGATGGCGGAGGCGGTGCGATGGCCGCCGCTATAGACCGCCATCTCGCCAAACCAGTTGCCCGGCGTGGCCATCTGAATCTCGATCTTGGTGTTGAACTTCTCGATGTACAGGGAAACCCCTCCCTGATCGACGAAGTACAGGAAATCCGCTTCATCCCCTTCCTGAAAAATCTGCTCGTTCGCCTTGAGCGATAGCGGGGTGGCAAGCTGCCGAATTTTCTCGACTTCGCTGCCGTGCAGATCCTGGAAAATGTCCGACATGGTTTGTTTCCTAATACGTAGAAGTTCAGGTCGAGGTGGCGTGCGGGTAACGCTAGGCAGCCGTGATCCATGGGCTCATCGTATTCTTCGTCTGTCCATGGGCGGGGTAGATGTTACGACGTTTCTCGCCTGTCGAGTGATGGGTCCGGTCCTTCCCGGACCGCACCGGGTCTTGCCGCGGGAGCGGCCGTTTCGCGTCGGATGGGTGTGGCCGGAGGCGGTCGATCCGCCTCTTTTTCGCGGGCGCTGGGATCGCCCACGCATCTGACTTGGACAAGCGGAATACGGGCGTTATGCTCCGCACGAATCCATTTCGTCCCGAATTCCAGATGCCGGTCCCGCCTATGCAGCAGAGTCTAGGGTGAAGCTGCCCAAACCCCATTCCGGCTGGTTGGTGCCGATCGTCGCGGTGATGCTGGGGATCGGCATTTTTCTGTTCGACCCCCTGCCCTTGCACGTGCTGCGCAACAACGTGTTCGACCAATACCAGCGCTGGCAACCCCGGGCCTATCAGCCGGTGCCGGTGGGCATCATCGACATCGACGATGAGAGCCTGGCCAGGCTGGGACAGTGGCCCTGGCCACGCACCCAGATCGCCGACCTGGTGGGCCGCCTGCAATCCGCCGGGGCGGCGGCCATCGCCTTCGACGTGATGTTCGCCGAGCCCGATCGGACCTCGCCCCGCGCCATGCTCAAGGTC
Organism: Thiobacillaceae bacterium; assembly: GCA_041752155.1. GTDB lineage: Bacteria > Pseudomonadota > Gammaproteobacteria > Burkholderiales > Thiobacillaceae > PFJX01. The sequence continues at coordinate 7,270 of JBGSHR010000055.1, forward strand.
TGGAACCTAGGCCCGGAGCTGCGCCAGCATGTGGCCAATCTGCCCGACCACGATGCGGTCCTGGCGCGGACCCTGGCCCGGGGCGGCGTGGTCCTGGGCCATGCCCT
>JBGSHR010000056.1:0-4131 GCA_041752155.1 Thiobacillaceae bacterium
GGCCGATGCGTACCTCGGGACCGATCCAGGCGTCCGCAGCCACCACCGCGCTGGGGTGGACGCCCACGGGAAGCTCCGGTTCGGCATGCAACAGGGCGATGGCCCGGGCGAAGGCGGCATGGGGATTGGCCACCGCTAGACAGGGCTGGGGCAGGGGTTCTCTCAGGGATTCCGGCACGATGAGGGCGCCGGCCAGGCTGTCACGGGCGTGGGTTAGGTATTTCGCGCTGACGATGAAGCTGAGTTGCCCCGCCAAGGCCTGTTCCAGCGAGGCCACGCCGGCGACGGTCGTGGTGGCGTCACCCCGAATCGTCCCACCCAGGCGGGTCTGAAGCTCAGCCAGCGTCAGGGTGGGCATGGAGGAGTCAACGCTCCAGGGATTTCAGTACGCGGTCGGTGATATCCACCTTGGGGCTGGCGTACACCACGTTTTCCAGAATGATGTCGAATTTCTCTCTTTCAGCGATTTCCTTGATCGCCTTGCGCGCCCGCTCCTGGACCACCGTGAACTCGTCGTTCTTGCGCTGGTTCAGGTCTTCGCGGAACTCCCGCTGGGAATGCTGGATATCCCGGCTCAGGTTGGCCAGATCGCGCTGCTTCTTGGCCCGATCCGCCTCCGAGAGGGCCAGGCCTTCTTTTTCCAGGTAGGTCTGGAGGTCGCGAGCCTGTTTCACCATCTTCTGGATATCCTGTTCCCGGCTCTGAAATTCCTTTTCCAGCTTCTTCTGGGCCTTGACGGCGAGCTGGGAGTCGCGGAACACCTTCTCGGTATTGACGAAGCCCAGTTTGACGTCAGCCGCCCATAACGGGGTGGATACGGCGAGGGCGAGAGCAAGAGCGAAGATACGTTTCATGGCATGTCTCCTTATCAGAACACGTTGCCAAGTTGGAATTGGAACGCCTGGGTTTTATCGTCGGAGGCCGCATTGAGGGCCTTGGACATGGAAAGCTTGATGGGGCCGAAGGGCGAATACCAAGTGACCGCCGCGCCGACGGAGTAGCGCATGTCGGAGAGGGAAAACTCTCCATAACGCCCCAGGTTGTCGTTGGGACCGAACACCATGCCCGCGTCGAGGAAGGTGGACATGCGCACGGAGCGGTCGTTGCCCATGCCCGGGAAGGGGAACAGCAGTTCGGCATTGCCCACCAGACGCTTGTCGCCGCCGATGGAGAAGGTGGTGTTCGTGGACGTGTTCAGCGCCTTGGGACCCAGGGTGCTGGAATCGAAACCGCGCACCGAGCCGATGCCGCCGGCGTAGAAGTTGCGGAACAGGGGCATCTCCTTGCCGCTATAGCCGCCGCCGACGCCGATCTCGCCGTTGAGCATCAGGGTGACGTTGCGCCAGATCGGGCGCAGCCATTGGTGCTGATAGTTGAGCTTGTAGTAATTGAAATCGCCCAGGGGGGTGCCGAACTCGACGAAGGCTCGCTGGAAGCTGCCCTTGGTGGGATACAGCAGACTGTCCCGGCTATCGCGTGCCCAGCCGGCCTCGAGGCGCAGGGTATCAGTGGTGACGCTACAGATCGCGCCGTTCGCGCACGGCGTGCCGTAGTCGGTGGCGAAGGTGCGGTAGATGTCGGGCGCGGTGCTGCTCAGATCCAGGGCAACCCGCTCATACACCATGCCCAGACTCACCGTGTCCTTCTCGTTCAGGGGCACGCCCACGCGCACGCCCAGGCCGGCGGTGGAAGTGCTGTAGTCGGCCACCGTGTTGAGGCTGGAGGTGTCCACATCGCGCTTGTAGATGTCGTAGCCCAGGCTGATGCCGTCCTGGGTGAAATAGGGGTTGGTGAAGGAGAGGGCATAGACCGTGTTGACCTTGCCGCTGTTCATTTGCAGGGACAGGCGGTTGCCGGTGCCGAACAGGTTGTTCTGGGACACGGAGCCGGACAACACCAGGCCTTCCGAACTGGAGAAACCGGCGCCGAGCAGGATGCTGCCGGTGGATTTCTCGGTGACGTTCATGTTGACGTCCACCTGGTCCGTGGTGCCGGGGACCGGCGGGGTCTCCACGTTCACGCCGTCGAAAAAGCCCAGACGCTCCACCCGTTCGCGGGAGCGGTTGACCTTGTCGGCCGCGTACCAGCCGCTTTCCATCTGGCGCATCTCGCGCCGCACCACCTCGTCCTTGGTGCGGGTGTTGCCGGTGACGTTGACGCGCCGCACATAGACCTTGCGGCCCGGGTCTACCAGGAAGGTGAAGGCCACCGTGCGTTTTTCCTTGTCCAGCTCCGGGGCGGCATTGACGTTGGCGAAGGCGTAGCCGTCATTGCCCAGGCGATCGCCCATCTTCTTGGTCGATTCGGTCAGCTTCTCACGGGAGAACACATCGCCTGGCTTGATGGCGATCAGGGACTTCAGCTCCGCCTCCGGCACGGGCAGCTCGCCGGCGATGCGGTAGTCGGATACCGTGTATTTCTCCCCCTCGGTGACATTGATGGTGAGGTAGATGTCTTTCTTGTCCGGGGTGATGGATACCTGGGTGGAATCGACGTTGAACTCCAGGTAGCCCTGATTCAGGTAATAGGAACGCAGGGTTTCCAGGTCGCCGGACAGCTTTTGTTTGGAATACTGGTCGTTCTTGGTCCACCAGGTCATCCAGCCGGGCGTGCTCAGGTTGAACAGCTTGAGCAGGTTTTTTTCCTTGAACTTGTCGGCGCCGACGATGTTGATGGCGCGGATCTTGGCGACTTCGCCCTCGGTCACATCGAAAGTGACGGCGTTGCGGTTGCGCTCCAGGGGAGTGACCGTGGCCTTGACCTGCACCGCGTACATGCCACGGTTGAAATACTGGCGCTTGAGCTCCTGTTCCGCCTTGTCCAGCAGGGACTTGTCGAGGATGCGGCCTTCCGCCAGCCCCAATTCCTTGAGGCCCTTCTGCATCTCGTCCTTGGAGAACTCCTTCATGCCGTTGAACTCGACGCTGGCGATGCCCGGGCGCTCTTCCACCGTGACGATAAGCACGCCGTTGTTGACATCCAGGCGCACGTCCTTGAAGAAGCCGGTGGCATACAGGGCCTTGATGGCGCTGGCGGCGGCTTCCGGAGTGAGGGTTTCGCCCACCTTGACCGGCAGATAGCTGAAGACAGTGCCGGCTTCGGTGCGCTGGATACCCTCAACGCGGATGTCTTTGACCTGAAACGGTTCGAAGGCGTGGGCCTGGGCGGCGAAAAGGGCGAGGGCAAGCAGACTGGGGCGGAATGCGCGCATTGGGTCGGTTATCCGGCGATTAGACGTTGAAGATCGTTGTAAATGGCTAAGAACATAAGCAGGCCTAGCAGACCTAGGCCGATCTTCTGGCCAATTTCCTGAACGCGTTCTGAAACGGGACGGCCCGTCACAAATTCCGCGAAATAATACAGTAAGTGTCCCCCGTCCAGTAATGGCACAGGCAGGAGATTCAGCACGCCCAGACTGACACTGACCAAGGCCAGGAAGGCGATGAAGGCCCCGGCCCCGCTCTCGGCGGATTGGCCGGCGTAATCGGCGATGGTCAGGGGGCCGGACAGGTTCTTGAGGGAGGCCTCGCCCATGATCATGCGCCCCATCATCTCCAGGCTGAATGCAGATAGCTCCCAGGTGCGGCCGACGGCCCTGGCGGCCGCGTCCACCGGGCCGTAGCGCATCTCGCCCTGAAGCGGCGCCATGATGTCGGGATCGATGCGCGGCGCGGCGCCGATGCGGCCTATGGCTTCCTTGCCATCCTGGACAGTGGCGGGGCTAAGGGTGATGGACAGAGTCTGTTCGCCGCGCCGCACCTGCATCCCCATGGGCTTGCCGGGAGAGGCGCGGATCGACTTGACCACGCTCTCCCAATCCGACACCGGCTCATCGTTCACGGCCAGGATACGATCACCGCGCTGCAGCCCGGCCTGGAGCGCCACCCCGTCGGGGCTGAGTTCGCCCAGGATGGGTTCCAGGGGCGGGAGATAACGCACGATCCCCAGAGCGGCCAGGGGCGCCTGCTCGAAGGTCTCGTCGCGCGCCAAGGGGGTGAGGCGGCGCTCGGCGTAGTGTCCCGCGCCATCCCGGGTCTCCAGGCGCAGATCGTCGCCGCGCAGGGCGTGCTTCAGGGCCAGCAGGTGCAGGTCCTGCCAGCTCTCGGAGGCTTCGCCATTGACGGACACCAC
>JBGSHR010000057.1:0-7155 GCA_041752155.1 Thiobacillaceae bacterium
CCGCCTCGAAGGCGTCCACCGCCTGGCCGGCCAGGTCCAGCAACTGGCCCACCCGGGCGTTGCCCTGGCGCCGCTTTTCGATCTCGCTCAGGCGATGGCGCAGGGCCTGGACCAGCAGACCGCGCCGTTGCGGATTGGCGAGCAGGTCGTCCTCCAGGTAGGGGTTGCGCGTCACCACCCAGATGTCGCCCAGCACCTCGAACAACATGCGCGCGGAACGGCCGGTCTTGCGTTCCCCGCGCAGCTCGCCCACCAAGCGCCAGCCTTCCTGGCCCAACAGGCGGATGACGATCTCCCGGTCGGAGAAGGAGGTGTAGTTGTAGGGGATCTCGCGGATGCGCTCGGTGGTCATGGAGGGTGCTTCGGAAAGTCAGTGCGGGATTTTACCGGCTGCCCCCCAACCTTTTCCATCAAAGGGCTATGCACCCCTTGCAAACCAGCCTGGCGCCTTCCCCGGGGCGGCGTAAAATGCGCCCATTATTTCCATTCCCACCCGCCACCCCCATGATTGCCCTACTCATTGCCGCCCATGGCAACCTGGGCGAGAGCCTCATCCAGTGTGCCTGTCATGTCCTGGGCCAGCGGCCGGAACGCCTGGAAAACCTGGACCTGTCCAGCTTCGACGATCCCGCCGACATGCTGGCCTACACCCAGGAGCGCCTGGAGCACCTGGACAAAGGCAAAGGCGTGCTGATCCTGACCGATGTCTATGGCGCCACCCCTTGCAACACGGTGTGCAAGGTCATCGAAGGCCATTGCGTGGAGGCCGTGGCGGGGGTGAACCTGCCCATGCTGCTCAAGGCCCTGACCTATCGCGACCGGGACATGGACACCCTGATCGCCAAAGCAGTGTCCGGCGGCCAGGCCGGCATCTTCCATATCGCATCGGAGCCCGACCTTGCTTGAGCGCGACATCGAGATCATCAACAAGCTGGGGCTGCACGCCCGCGCCTCCGCCAAGCTGACCCAGACCGCGAGCCAGTTCCAGGCCGAGGTCTGGATCTCGCGCAGCGGCCGCCGGGTGAACGGCAAGAGCATCATGGGCGTGATGATGCTGGCCGCCGCCCGCGGCACCAGCATCCATCTGGAAACCAGCGGCTCGGACGAGGAACGGGCCATGGCGGCCCTGACGGCCCTGATCGAAGACCGGTTCGGAGAAGGCGAATGACCTTCTCCCTGCACGGCATCGGCGTCTCCGGCGGCTATGCCCTGGGCCGCGCCCAACTCTTCTCCCACGACCGGCTGGAAGCGCCCCACTACGTGTTGCGGCCCGAGCACCTGGAGGAAGAAGTCACCCGCTTCGACGCGGCCGTCGCCGTGGTGCGTAGTGAAATGCTGGACCTGCAGGCCCACATCCCGGAAGGCGCCCCGGCGGAGCTGTCCGCCTTCCTCGACGTGCACGTGATGATCCTGTCCGACTCCATGCTCTCGGACCTGCCCAAGCAGCGCATCCGCCAGGATCACTGCAACGCGGAATGGGCCCTGGCCCAGCAGACCGAGGAACTCATCGCCCAGTTCGAGGCCATCGAGGACGAATACCTGCGCGAACGCCGCCAGGACGTGCGCCAGGTGGCCGACAAGATCCTCAAGGCCCTCATGGGCCATCCCGGCCACGCCCCCCTGAAGACGGCGGACGAAGGCGACACCATCCTGGTGGCCCACGACCTGTCGCCCAGCGACATGGTGCTGTTCAAGCGCCACGACTACGCCGGTTTCATCACCGACCTGGGCGGCACCACCTCCCACACCGCCATCCTGGCGCGCAGCCTGAATCTGCCCTCGGTGATGGCCCTGCACAACGCCCGCGCCCTGATCCGGGAAGGGGACTGGCTGATCGTCGACGGCGTCAACGGCGTGGTCATCGTCGACCCCGACCCGGCCATCCTGGACGAATACCGCCTGCGCCGGAACCAGTGGCGCCTGGAACAGAAGAAGCTGCGCCGTATCAAGACCAGCCCGTCCACCACCCTGGACGGCACCGACGTGGAATTGATGGCCAACATCGACCTGCCGGTGGACGTCAGCCAGGCCATCGCCGAAAACGTCTCGGGCATCGGCCTGTTCCGCAGCGAATTCCTGTTCCTCAACCGGGATGAACTGCCCTCGGAAGACGAACAATTCGAGGCCTACCGCCACGTGGTGCGGGAGATGAAAGGCCGGCCGGTGGTGATCCGCACCCTGGACGTGGGCGCGGACAAATCCGTGCGCTGGCTGCAGGACACCAGCGTCAATCCCGCCCTGGGCCTGCGCGCCATCCGCCTGTGCCTGGCCGAACCCCAGATCTTCATCACCCAGGTGCGCGCCCTGTTGCGCGCCAGCCCCTACGGCAACATCCGCATCCTGTTGCCCATGCTGGCCAGCCTGACCGAGCTGGACCAGGCCCTGGCCCTGATCGGCGCGGCGCGCGGCAGTCTCCGGGTGGAGGGCATCCCGTTCAACGAAAACATCCCCGTGGGCGGCATGATCGAGGTCCCCGCCGCCGCCCTGGCGGCGGAATGGTTCGCGCGCAAGCTGGACTTCCTCTCCCTGGGCACCAACGACCTGATCCAGTACACCCTGGCCATCGACCGCACCGACGACGCCGTGGCCCATCTCTACGACCCCTTGCACCCGGCGGTGCTGGGGCTGATCAGCCATACCCTCAAGGTGGGGCAAAAACTCGGCAAGCATGTCTCGGTGTGCGGCGAGATGGCCGGCGACCCGCGCCTCACCCGGCTGCTGCTGGGCATGGGCCTCACCTCGTTCTCCATGCATCCGGCCCATGTGCTGTCGGTCAAGCAACAGGTGATGCGCAGCCATCTGGGCGAACTCGCCCCCCTGGCGCGCCGGCTCCTGCGCGCCGGCCGGCCGGAACGCATCCAGGAAATGCTGGAACACATCAACGCCTGAGCGCCTGGGGCCGAGGGCGGCCGTGCAGCCCCCCGGAAAAAGCCATATCGGCAGGCGGCGATAAAGAATTTGTTACACATGCCGAGATAGCTTTAGTCATAGCCACAATCAGCGCCCCAGCCACTCATCGCATGCCGTTCCCCCAAGCACACGCCCACGCCAGCCGGCGCATCTATCTATGGCCGGCCGACACCCCCGACATGCAAGAGGCCGCGCACCAGCTCGGGTACTTCGGCTATAGCGTGGAGGCATTCCTGGACTGTGCCGAGCTGCTGCGGGTGGCGGCGGACGCCCCCCCCACCGGGGTGCTGGTGGACTCCCGTCCGGACCACCCGATGAGCACCCCGGAAATAGCCATCCTGCACGAACTGGCCAACCGCTTCCCCCTCGCCTGCCTATCCGACGGCAAAGACATCGCCATGCGGCTCAACGCGGTGCGCATGGGTTGTCAGGCCTATTTCACCCGTCCGCTGGACATGGCCAGCCTGCTGGATACCCTGGATCGCATCACCACGCCGGATCAGGCCGAGGCGGGCAAGGTCCTGATCGTCGACGATTCGCCCTCCATCGCCGCGTTCTACGCCGCTCATCTGCGGGGCGCCGGCTTCGTCTGCCAGGTGGTGACCGACCCCTTGAAGGCCCTGGAGGCCCTGGACGAACAGGTTCCGGAGCTGATCCTGCTGGACATGCACATGCCCGGAGCCACCGGCGAGGAACTGGCCAAGGTGATCCGCCAGCAGGACGCCTATCTTTCCATCCCCATCGTCTTCCTCTCCGCCGAGAGCGACGTGGACCTCCAGCGCCAAGCCATGAGCCAGGGTGGCGACGAATTCCTGAGCAAGCCCATCGAACCCCAGCACCTGATCTCCGCGGTCAAGAGCCGGGTGATCCGCTATCGCGCCCTGCGCGCCCTCATGGCGCGGGACAGCCTCACCGGCCTGCTGAACCACACCAGCTTCAAGGAACGCCTGCGCGCCGAAGTGGCGCGCGCCCGGCGCCAGGCCCAGCCCCTGTCCGTGGCCATGATCGACATCGACCACTTCAAGCAGGTGAACGACGGCTATGGCCATCCCCGCCGGCGACCGCGTCATCAAGAACCTGTCGCGGCTATTGAAACAACGTCTGCGCGGCGCCGACGTGATCGGCCGTTATGGCGGCGAGGAATTCGCCATCGCCTTGCCGGAAACCTTGGCGGAAAACGCCTGCAAGGTCATAGACAACATCCGCGCCAGCTTTGGCGCCGCCATCCAGCATGCCGGCGACAAGACCTTTCAGGTCACCCTCTCCGCCGGCGTCACCCAGTGTCCACCCCAGTTCGACGCGGAAGCCTTGATCCAGAGCGCGGATTCAGCCCTTTACGCGGCCAAGCACGGCGGGCGCAACCAGGTGATATCGGGATAAAGCCCGGCGCGCGGCGCTGGCCTATTCGGCCGGCAAGGCGTGATCCACATCCGCCCGCACGGTGTCCAGCTCCGCCAGCACATAGCGCACCCACACCTTGTTGCCGGTGCCGGAATACACCACATCGGCACATAGATTTCGCACCAGGGCCACACCCCGGCCATAGCTGCGCTGGCTTTCCTCCAGGGCGCCCCCGGCCCGGAACAGCCCCTCGAAATCAAAGCCGGGTCCGGTGTCGTGCAAAGCGATATCCAGGACCGCGCGCTGGCCCTCCTGATGCATCTGGAAGGAAAGATCGATGCGCCCCTCGCGCAGGCCGGCGAGGCGATCCCAGCGCTGCTGCATGTAGACATCGAAGCCGCCGATCCACTCCTTGGTGGCGGAATCCAGCCCCAGCAGACCATGGTCCAGGGCATTGTTGAAGAGTTCGGAAACGATCAGGAACAGCGCGCCCTGATGCGGTTTCAAGGCATTCACCTGGGTAACAAAGCCGAGCACCGCCGGCACCACGTCGATGTAACGCAATTCCTGGGCGCCGTAGGACAGATCCAGGCGCCATTCCGCGATGCTTTCCCGGCTGACCCGCCCCGGCGCCGCGACCCGCACCGCCTGGCGCCGCTCCACCGGGATGGCGAGGGCCATGCAGGAGATATCGTCGCGGCCGTGGGCCTGGCCCAGGTGCCGCATCAGGCCCTCGCGCAAGCGGTTGAAACGCACTTGTTCCCCGCCCTGGGCCGAGCCGAGCAGGGCGACCACCCCCTCCAGTCCCAGCCATTCCCCGGCCGGGTTCTCCGCCTCCGCCAAGCCGTCGGAACACAGGATCAGATCACCCGGCTCCTGGAACACCAGGGTCTCGGTCTGACCGGAGAACAGCTTCTCGGGCAGGATGCCCAGAGGCGGGTGGTTCGATGCCCAGCGCGTGGCCACCCGGCCCGCGTGGTTGATGAACAGGGCATCCGGATTACCGCCGTTCCATATCTCCACGGTCTGGTTGCGCACGTCCACCGACACCAGGGTCGCCGCCACGAAACGGTCGGCGGGCAACAGCGCCTTGAGCTTGCGGTTGAGTTCCTCGGCGATGGAGGAGAGGGGAAAGCCCTTGGCGGTCATGCTGTAGAAGGCCTGGGTCAGAGGCATGGCGGTCAGGGCCGCCGCCAGGCCGTGGCCGGCGGCATCGGCCAACATGACGTTGAACACCTCGCCCGGCGCCCGGCTGGCGCACAGCAGATCGCCGCTGAAGGTGTCGGCCGGGATGTTGAAGTGCTGCAACATGGTATCGCGCAGCCCCTCCGCGGCGGTCAGCCGTTCCATGACGTGGGCGCCGAGACGGTTCTGCTCCTCGGCGTCCGCGCGCCAGCCCTTCAGTTCTTCGCTATTGGTGTGCAGCGCCTGCTGCATGGCCAACAGGCGCGCATAGGCCTCGATCTTGGCCTTCAGCAACGGCAAGGTGACCGGCCGGATCACATAATCGTCGCCTCCTGCCGCCAGGCCGTGCGCGGTTTCCGGCATCTGCTCCAGGGTGGCGCACAGAATGATGGGGATCCACTTCTCGCCGGGGATGGCGCGCATGCCTTGCACGGCGGGCAGCTCGCTCTCCAGCGCCAGTTGGATGTCCAGGAACACCAGATCCGGGGTATCGGCGCGAAACTGCGTCAGAGCGGAAGGCGCATCGCTGGTGAGCAAGGCCTGATGTCCCAGGTCGCTCACCCACTCCGCTAACTGTCGGGCGCTTTCCGCGCCGGGGTCGGCGATGAGGATCTTGAGCTGGCGCCCGGGCGCGGACAAACCTCAGTCCTTGATGGCGAACAGTTTGCCGAAGTTGGCGATATCCAGAACCTGCTTGACCGTGCCCTTGAGGCCGGACAGCACCACGTTCTTGCCCATGGCGGTGGCCTTCTCGCGCAGCAGCAGGAGCATGCCCAGGGCGGAACTATCGAGATAGTCCACCTGGTTGAAGTCGATTTCTATCTCGGTCACGCCGCTCTCTTCCAGGGCATCCTCATAGGCGATGCGGAATTCCCGATGGGAATGGAAATCGAAGCGCCCGCTCAGACTGAGCGCACTTCGACCTCCCTCTAAAGTACTCGTGATCTGCATATCGAACTCCATCATGTCCTGCCTGCAATATCGGCGCTTTTGCCGATCTCTTTAGCCTGCATATCGCCTGGCGACACCCCACCCCCGCGCTCATTGGAAGAATGGGGCCGGGACGAGGGAGCGGGCCGTCGGGAATCGGATCAGGCGCGGCGCACCAAGCGGCTCAAGACGCGCGCGGCAATCTCCTGCAGGGGCGCCACTTCCATCGCCGCGCCCAGATCGATAGCCGCCTTGGGCATGCCGAACACCACGCAGGAAGCCTCGTCCTGGGCGATGGTATAGGCCCCGTTGTTGCGCATGGCCAGCAAACCCTGGGCGCCGTCCTTGCCCATGCCGGTCATGATCACGCCCAGGGCGTTTGCCCCCACCACCTCGGCCGCGCTGTGGAACAGCACGTCCACCGAAGGCCGATGACGGTTGACCGGCTCAGCCCGGGACAATTCCGTGTAGTAGTAAGCGCCGCTCTTCTTCACCAGCAGATGGGAATGACCGGGCGCCACGTAGGCATGGCCGGGCAACACCCGCTCGTTGTTCTTCGCCTCTTTCACGTTCATGGCGGACAGGCCGTCCAGGCGCTGGGCGAAGGCGTGGGTGAAGCTCTCCGGCATGTGCTGGGTGATGAGCACGGCCGGAGCATTGGCCGGCATGCGCATGAGAAACTCCTTCAGCGCCTCCGTGCCGCCCGTGGACGAGCCGACGAACACCAGCTTTTCCGAGCCATCCAGGCCCAGGCCCGCCAGGGGGCGCGGCACGCTCGCGACGGCGGCG
>JBGSHR010000058.1:0-21179 GCA_041752155.1 Thiobacillaceae bacterium
CCGCGGGGCGCGTCGCGGCGCGTGCCGGTTCGCGGCTCCGCGAGGAGCGTCAGGCCCAAGGGCACGGCGATTGCATCGATTGCGGGCTGTGTGTGCAGGTTTGCCCGGTGGGGATAGATATTCGCAACGGCCTGCAATACACCTGCATCTCTTGTGGTTTGTGCGTGGACGCCTGCAACACCATCATGGACAAGATGGCTTATCCGCGCGGCTTGGTGCGTTACGACTCGGAGACCAATCTGGCCAAACCCAAGCCAGAGCCGGCGCGCCTGCATTGGAAGAGCCTGAAGGTGCTGGGTTATGGCCTTTCCCTGATCCTCATGATCAGCTATCTGGTCTACGACATGAATCATCGCCAGAGCTTTGAGCACAGTATTCAGCAGGTGCGCCAGCCTCTGTTCGTCATGCTCTCCGATGGCCGTATTCGCAACCGTTACCAGATCCGCCTGACCAATCTTTCCGGCGGCGAGCAGGTTTATAGCATCCATGCACTGGGGTTGCCGCCTGGGGCTCTGGACCTGGGGAACTTCCAGACGGTCAAGATCAGGAATGGCCATAGCGTCATCGTCCAGGCCAGCGTCACCTTGCCCGCGGTAGAGGCGGAGCAGTTGTCCGACTTCAAATTCGTGATCCATGCCAGCAATGGCGAAGAGGTGACGGATCCCACGCGCTTCTTCACCAAACATTAGTCGGGAACCCCATGAACTTGTTCATCTCCATCTTCGGCGGCATGATTTTCACCGCCCTGGTGTATGGCCTGGGCCGGCGTGCCGGTTTGTCCAATTTCTGGGCGGCGGTGACCGCGACCACGATTCCGGTCTTCGCGTATCTGGTTTATGCCGCCATCGTCTTGCCCGGGTTGGATGTGGTCACCATGCACGTCATCGCCTATCCCACCATCGCCGTGTTGTTGTTCCAGTTGTATGGCGATAAAGGCAGCAAATTCGCCGGTGTGCACTGGGCTCCCAAGCTCATGATTGGCTTCTTCCTGGCGCTTACCGTGGTGTTGGGGAGCTTTGTCTATATCGCCGGTCAGGGTCTGCCTCCGGCATTGGCGAGCTTGTTGCTGCCCAATGCCCAGGGACGAACCGTGCATACCGGATTTGCCGGTGTGGTTCCCCATGGCGAGGATGCGGCAAAAACCATCGCCCATCGGCGCATGATGGACAGCAAGCTGAGTAAGTTGGGGTGGCGGGTTGAGGTGGTCGGGCTGGATGGGCTGCAACCTGGCGCTGCGGGCGATGTGAGCCTATTGTTGCGTAATCGGAATGGTGAGGCGATGCAGGGTGCCCGCGTGCAGCTTGAAATCGGTCGACCCGGGCAAAAACCGGAGCAAACGATGCCGCTTCCATGGCAGGGGGCGGACACCTACCGTGCCCAGGTTGTCCTGTCAGATGCCGGGGCATGGCTTGTGACGCTGATTCTCGATGCCCAGGGCGAACGCATCGTTCTGGAGCATGCGATAGGAGAGTGAGGCGCCCCTTATGGCTATCGTCTGAGAGAAAGGCGCTAGCGAAAGAAGGTATAAAATGTTGTATACTCCGAAAGTTATCGATGGGCTTCGCGCCCATTTTTTATTTTTGCGGCCATGGACTTACAGAAACTGATTGAACCGACCCTGGCAGGTATGGGATACGAACTGGTTGCCCTGGAACGTGTGGGGCGAGGTTTGTTGCGTCTCTATATCGACAAGCCCGAAGGCATCGTCGTGGACGATTGCGTGCGGGTGAGCCATCAGTTGACTCAGTTGTTCCTGGTGGAAAACGTGGACTACGAGCGCCTGGAGGTTTCCTCCCCGGGGTTGGATCGGCCATTGGTCAAGGAAGCGGATTTCATTCGTTTTGCCGGCGCCCGGGCCCAAGTGCGCTTGCATGCCCCCCTGGAGGGGCGCAAGCGTTTCGTTGGAACCCTGCTGGGCGTGGCAGACGGTGTGTTGCAGTTGGAAGTGGATGGTGCCCAGGTGGCGATTCCCCTCGTGGAGGTGGATTCAGCCCGATTGGCGCCGGAGTTGGAGGTCCGGGCTAAGCCGGTACGTAAAAAGAAATGATTGCAAATACTTCATCCATCACGTTCCCCTTATTGTCTCGGTCGCTGCGGCCTGAGAGATTTTTAACCTTGGAAACGGCCCGGAGGAAGCGATGAGTCGGGAAATTCTGATGCTGGCAGATGCCTTGGCGCGCGAGAAAAACGTGGAGCCCGAGGTGGTTTTTGGTGCGCTCGAGGCGGCGTTGGCCCATGCCACGAAAAAGCGCTATAGCGAGGACGCGGAGATTCGTGTCGAAATCGACCGCCAGTCTGGTGAATACCAAGCGTTTCGCTGCTGGGAAGTGCTGCCGAACGAGGCGGGCCTGGAGCACCCGGACCATCAATATCTGCTGTTCGAGGCCCAGGAGATCAAGCCGGATATCGAGGTCGGTCAGTTCATCGAGGAGCCGGTCGAGGCGGTGGATTTCGGCCGCATCGGCGCCCAGGCGGCCAAGCAGGTCATCCTGCAGCGCATTCGCGACGCCGAGCGCGAGCAGATCCTGAACGATTTCCTGGCTCGGAATGACGCCCTGGTGTCCGGCACCATCAAACGCATGGAGCGGGGCAGCGCGGTGGTGGAGTCAGGCCGCATCGAGGGGCGTCTGGAGAAAGACCAGATGATTCCCAAGGAGAACCTGCGAGTGGGCGACCGGATTCGCGCTTATCTGGTGCGCGCAGAGCGTGGCGGGCGTGGTCCCCAGTTGATCCTTTCCCGCACCGCGCCGGAATTCATCATGGAGTTGTTCCGCCTGGAGGTGCCCGAAGTCGAGGAGGGCATCGTCGAAATCAAGGCCGCCGCCCGCGACCCAGGGGTGCGCGCCAAGATCGCGGTGAAGTCCAATGACCCGCGTGTGGATCCCCAGGGTACTTGCATCGGCGTGCGCGGCACTCGGGTGACAGCGGTGACCAATGAGCTCAACGGCGAACGGGTGGACATCGTGCTCTGGTCGCCCGACCTGCCCCAGTTCGTGATCAATGCCCTGTCGCCCGCCGAGGTGACCAGCATCGTCGTGGACGAAGACAAGCACGCCATGGACGTCGTGGTGGAACCCGAGCAGGTGGAGATCGCTATCGGCCGTTATGGCCAGAACGTGCGTCTGGCTTCCGAACTGACCGGCTGGGATATCAATATCCTCTCCGTGCAAGAGGCGGAACAGAAACACGAGCAGGAGGCCTCCGGTCTTTGCGAAATGTTCATGGAAAAGCTGGACGTGGACGAGGATGTGGCCCAGGTGTTGGTGGAGGAAGGTTTTACCAGCCTGGAGGAAGTGGCCTATGTGCCCCTCGCCGAGATGCTGGAGATCGAGGCCTTCGACGAGGACTCGGTCAACGAATTGCGTTCTCGTGCCAGACACGCCTTGCTCACCGATGCCATCGTGCGCGAAGAAGCGGTCGAGAACTCTGCCACGGATCTGATGAGCGTGGATGGCATGGACGAGGCTACGGCCGCACTGCTGACCTCCAAGGGTGTGGCTAACGCCGAGGAGTTGGCGGATCTGGCTGTGGATGAGTTGGTCGAGCTCACCGATATGGACGAAGAGCGCGCCAAGGCGCTGATTATGACTGCGCGCGCGCCGATGCTGGCGGGGGCTTGAAGGGGGTAGTCGTTGTATGAATGTTGAACAGTTCGCCACTGAACTCAAGGTCGATCCGGCGTTGCTGGTCAAACAGCTGCAAGCTGCCGGGGTGACTGTGCAAGGGGTCGCGGATGGCCTCTCCGATCAGGACAAGGCCCGGCTGCTCGATTATCTGCGCGGCAAGCATGGCGCCCAGGCACCCAAAACCAAGATCACGTTAACGCGCAAGCAATCCAGCGAAATCAAGACCGCGGACAGCACTGGCCGGACCCGCACGGTCCAGGTCGAGGTGCGCAAGAAGCGCGTCCTGGTGAAGCGCGAGGGTGCGGCGGCCGATGCGCCCATGGTGGAAGCTCCATTGGAGGCGCCGGTGCCCGAGGCGGCTCCGGTCGAATTCATCCCTGAGCCGGTGGCGGAAGTTGCGGCCCCGGCCGTTGTGGAAGAGGTACTCGCGCCGGTCCCCGCACCGGAAGAGGCTGCCGCTCCCGCGCCTGCTCCCGAAGAAACGGCGCCCCCCGCACCTGTCGAGGAAGAGGTTGTTGCTCGCGCGCCGGCCCCTGAGGTGGCGCCGACCCCCGCTCCCGCGCCTTTTATCCTGAGTGAGGAAGAGCGTCAGGTGCGCAAGCGGGAGGCCCAGCGCCATGCCGAATTGCGCGCCATCCAAGAAGCAGAGCTCAAGGCCAAGCAAGATCGCGAACTGGTTCGCCGCGCGGCGGAAGAAGCGGCCAAGGCCGCGGCGCTGGCCCCTCCCGAGGTCAAGCCGGTGGAAGCAAAACCCGCGGAGGCCAAGCCGGCGGTCAAACCCACGGTCAAGCCCAAGGCGGAAAAGGGCCCGGCCAAGAAGGGCCGGGAAGAAACCCCGGCTGGCAAGCGTGGCGGCCTCAAGACCCGCGGCGGTGCCGATGGGGACGGCTGGCGCGCCAAGAAGGCGCGGCACAAGTCCGAGCATGTCCAGGCGGTGGCCGCCGAACCGGTGGTGCGCGATGTGCTGATCCCGGAAACCATCACCGTGGCCGACCTGGCCCACAAGATGTCGGTCAAGGCGGCCGAGGTCATCAAGGTGCTGATGAAGATGGGCTCCATGGTCACCATCAACCAGGTGCTGGACCAGGAAACCGCCATGATCCTGGTGGAGGAAATGGGCCATATCGCCAAGCCCGCCCCCACGGACAACCCGGAGGCCTATCTGGAAGACGAGGCCCCCGCAAAAGAAGTGGAATACCTGCCGCGCGCCCCGGTGGTGACCGTGATGGGCCACGTGGACCACGGCAAGACCTCCCTGCTCGACCGTATTCGGCGTGCTCGGGTGGCCGCTGGCGAGGCCGGCGGCATCACCCAGCATATCGGCGCCTACCATGTGGAAACCGAGAAAGGCATGATCACCTTCCTGGACACCCCGGGCCACGAGGCGTTTACCGCCATGCGGGCACGCGGCGCCAAGGTCACCGACCTGGTCATTCTGGTGGTGGCGGCGGATGACGGTGTCATGCCCCAGACCCGGGAAGCCATCCACCATGCCAAGGCCGGCAACGTGCCGGTCATCGTCGCGGTGAACAAGGTGGACAAGCCCGATGCCAATCCGGAGAAGATTCGCCAAGAGGTCTCCAACGAAGGCGTGGTGCCGGAAGAATGGGGTGGCGACGCCATGTTCGTGGATGTCTCCGCCAAGACCGGCGTGGGTATCGACAATCTGCTGGACGCCATCCTGCTGCAGGCCGAGGTGCTGGAGCTGAAGGCGCCGGTGGATGCCCTGGCCAAGGGTGTGGTGGTGGAATCGCGTCTGGACAAGGGGCGTGGCCCGGTGGCCACGGTGCTGGTGCAGTCCGGTACCCTGAAGCGGGGCGACGTGATCCTGGCCGGTTCCGCCTTCGGCCGCGTGCGCGCCATGCTGGACGAAGACGGCAAGCAGATCACCCAGGCCGGCCCTTCCATCCCGGTGGAAATCCAGGGCCTGTCGGATGTGCCCGGTGCCGGCGTGGATGTGCTGGTCCTGCCGGACGAGAAGAAGGCGCGCGAAATCGCCCTGTTCCGTCAAGGCATGTTCCGCGACGTCAAGCTGGCGCGCCAACAGGCCGCCAAGCTGGAAAACATGTTCGAGCAGATGGGCGAGGGCGAGGTGAAGACCCTGCCACTGATCCTGAAGGCCGATGTGCAGGGTTCCTACGAAGGTCTGGCCCATGCCCTGGCCAAGATCTCCACCAACGAGGTCAAGGTCAACATCATCCACGCCGCCGTGGGCGCGGTCTCGGAATCCGACGTCAACCTGGCCATCGCCTCCAAGGCGGTGATCATCGGCTTCAACGTGCGCGCCGATGCTCAGGCGCGCAAGCTGGCCGAGTCCGCCGACGTGGACCTGCGCTACTACAACATCATCTACGAGGCGGTGGATGATGTGAAGGCGGCCCTGGGCGGCATGCTCTCCCCGGAGAAGAAGGAAAATGCCCTGGGCCTGGCCGAGATTCGCCAAGTGTTCCGCATCACCAAGGTGGGCACGGTGGCCGGCTGCTACGTGCTGGACGGCATGCTCAAGCGTTCCGCCCGGGTACGGGTGCTGCGCGACAACGTAGTGATCCATGACGGCGAGCTGGACTCCCTCAAGCGTTTCAAGGACGACGTGAAGGAAGTGAAGGCCGGCTTCGAGTGCGGTCTCAACCTGAAGAACTTCAACGAGATCCAGGAAGGCGATCAGCTCGAGTGCTACGAGATCGTCGAGGTGGCGCGGACGTTGTAAGAGGCAAATCGCGCATGGCCGGTGGAAATTCAGAACCAACCGGCCATGCGTGGCTTGTGACCAGTTTCTACCCCTAGACCAAGATGCCCCATATCAATCCCCGTTCCCGCCGTGTTGCCGAGCAGATCCGCCAAGAGCTGGCGGATATCATTCGGCGCGAGATGAAGGATCCCCGGGTCATAGGCGTAACCTTTACCGCGGTGGACGTGACCTCCGATCTGGAACACGCCAAGGTATGGTTCACCGCGCTAAATGGCGAGCACGACGCCGCGCGCCAGGGCCTGACCCACGCTTCGGGCTTTCTGCGTAGCGAGTTGGCCCATCGCATGAGCATGCGCACCGTGCCCAAGTTGAGTTTCCTGTACGACGAATCCATCGCTCGGGGCGCGCATCTGTCGCAACTCATCGATCAGGCGGTCAAGCAAGACCAGCAGCATCATCAGGACGATGAAACGCAAGATTGACGGCGTCCTCCTGCTGGACAAGCCCGTTGGTCTCACCTCGAACGCCGCGCTGCAAAAGGCGAAGCGCCTGTACCGGGCGGAAAAGGCCGGTCATACCGGTACCTTGGACCCCTTCGCCACCGGCCTGTTGCCCCTGTGCCTTGGGGAAGCCACCAAGTTTTCCCAATTCCTGCTCGACGCCGACAAGGCCTACTTGGCCGACATCCGCTTGGGGGTGCGTACCTCCAGCGGCGATCTGGACGGCGAAGTGATCGCCGAACGGCCGATACAGGTGGACGAGGCGGGCCTGCGCCAAGCCCTGGTCCGCTTCACTGGCGACATCGAGCAGGTGCCGCCCATGCATTCCGCCCTCAAACATGCCGGCCGGCCCCTGTACGAATACGCGCGTCAAGGCATCGAGATCGAACGCAAAGCACGCCGGGTGCGGGTGCATGCCCTGGAACTGGTGGCCTTCACAGGCGACGGCTGCCAAGTGCGGGTGCATTGCAGCAAGGGTTTCTACGTGCGCGCCCTGGCCGATGACCTGGGCGAGGTGCTGGGTTGCGGCGCCCATCTGGTGGGCCTGCGACGTCTGGCCTCGGGCGCATTCCAGTTGGAACAGGCGGTCACGCTGGAGGCCTTGGCGGACATGGACGAGGCGGCGCGGGATGCCCTGTTGTTGCCCCCGGATGTATTGATCGCCAGCCTGCCCCGCCTGCAACTGGATAGCGAGGCTGCCTGGCAGGTCTGCCATGGCCAGGCTGTGTGGCTGCCAAAATTGATGGTGGGGCAGCAATATCGCATCTATGGCGGCGATGATGCCTTTCTCGGTGTGGTGGAGGTCAACCAGGAAGGCAAGGCCGCGCCCAAGCGCCTGTTGTCGAGCTGAAAGCGGGTATCTACCACACCCCCATGAATTACTTGAGAAAATCGACTTTTCACGAGTAAAATGCGCGTTTTTCGTTGGAGTATGTAATGGCCATCACCACCCCCCAGAAGGCGCAGATCGTCCAGGATCACCAGCGCGCCGCCGGCGACACCGGCTCCCCGGAAGTCCAGGTCGCCCTGCTGACCGCGCGTATCAATGACCTGACCGGTCACTTCAAGGCCAATGCCAAGGACCACCATTCCCGCCGTGGCCTGCTCAAGATGGTGAGCCGTCGCCGCCGTCTGCTGGATTACCTCAAGGGCAAGAACGCCGAAAGCTACACCAAGCTGATCCAGCGTCTGGGTCTGCGCAAGTAAAACCTACGTTTGCCCCGATGGCGTTTGACCATGGGGGTTAGTGGTATTCGCCGTGCCCCCGGCTATCGTCCGTGTCAGCGCCCCTCCAGGGTGTT
This sequence comes from Thiobacillaceae bacterium, assembly GCA_041752155.1. Classification (GTDB taxonomy): domain Bacteria; phylum Pseudomonadota; class Gammaproteobacteria; order Burkholderiales; family Thiobacillaceae; genus PFJX01. The sequence goes on from JBGSHR010000058.1 coordinate 8,117, forward strand.
CGCAGGAAGATGGAAGGGGTGCCCATAGCAAGAAAATGATTAGGAAGAGAGCAGCGTGAATCCGGTCAAAAAGACATTTCAGTACGGTCGCCACCAAGTCACCCTGGAGACGGGGGAAGTCGCCCGCCAAGCCACCGGTGCGGTGTTGGTGAACATGGACGACACCGTGGTGCTGGTTACCGTGGTGGCGAAAAACGAAGTCAAGCCCGGCCAGGATTTCTTCCCGCTGACGGTCGATTACCAGGAAAAGGCCTATGCCGCCGGACGCATTCCCGGTGGCTTCCTCAAGCGTGAAAGCCGTCCCTCCGAGAAGGAGACCCTGGTTTCCCGCCTGATCGACCGGCCCATTCGCCCGCTCTTTCCCGATGGTTTCTTCAACGAAGTGCAGGTCATCGCCACGGTGATGTCCGCCAATCCCGAAGTCGATTCCGACATCCCCGCCCTGATCGGCGCCTCCGCCGCCATGTCCCTGTCCGGCCTGCCGTTCGACGGCCCGGTGGGCGCCGCCCGCGTCGGCTACATCAATGGCCAGTATGTGCTCAACCCCACCACCGCCGAACTCAAGGACTCCAAGTTGGATCTGGTGGTGGCCGGTACCGAGAGCGCCGTGCTGATGGTGGAATCCGAGGCCGATCAGCTGCCCGAGGACGTGATGCTGGGCGCCGTGGTGTTTGGCCATGACCAGATGCAGATCGCCATCAATGCCATCAACGAACTGACCGACGAAGCAGGCAAGGACGCTTGGGACTGGACCGCCCCCGCCACCGATGCCGCCCTGGAAGAAAAGATGAGCGCCCTGTGCGCCGAGGCCTTGTCCGCCGCCTATTCCATCAAGCAGAAACAGGCGCGCGTGACCGAAGTGGACGCCATCCGCAACCGCGTGTACGCCGAGATGATCAGCGCCGACATGGATACCACCCAGGCCAATTTCATCAAGGACATGTTCCACGCCCTGGAAGCCAAGGTGGTGCGCGGCCGCATCCTGGCCGGCGAGCCCCGCATCGACGGGCGCGATACCCGCACCGTGCGCCCCATCACCATCCGCACCGGCGTGTTGCCCCGTACCCACGGTTCCGCCCTGTTCACCCGGGGCGAGACCCAGGCCCTGGTGGTCGCCACCCTGGGCACCGGTCGCGACGAGCAGACCGTGGAAGCCCTCACCGGCGGCTACAGCGAGCACTTCATGCTGCACTACAACATGCCCCCCTTCGCCACCGGCGAGACCGGCCGCGTGGGTAGCCCCAAGCGCCGCGAGATCGGCCACGGCCGTCTGGCCAAGCGCGCCCTGGCCGCTTGCCTACCGCCCAAGGAGGCGTTCGCCTACACCGTGCGCGTGGTTTCCGAGATCACCGAATCCAATGGTTCCAGCTCCATGGCCTCGGTGTGCGGCGGCAGTCTGGCCATGATGGATGCCGGCGTGCCCATGAAGGCTCACGTGGCGGGCATCGCCATGGGCCTGATCAAGGAAGGCAACCGCTTCGCCGTGCTGACCGACATCCTGGGCGATGAGGATCATCTGGGAGATATGGACTTCAAGGTGGCTGGCACCACGGACGGCGTCACGGCTCTGCAGATGGACATCAAGATCCAGGGCATCACCAAGGAGATCATGCAGGTGGCCCTGACCCAGGCCCAGGAAGCCCGCATGCATATCCTCAAAATCATGCAAGAGGCCGAGGCCGCTCCGCACGAGATGAGCCAGTACGCGCCGCGCATCCTGACCATGAAGATCAATCCGGAAAAAATCCGCGACGTGATCGGCAAAGGCGGCGCCACCATCCGCGCCCTGACGGAAGAGACCGGCACCCAGATCGACATCACCGAAGACGGCACCATCAAGATCGCCTGTACCAGCACCGAGTCCGGCGAGCTGGCCAAGAAGCGCATCGAGGACATCACCGCCGAGGTGGAAGTGGGCCGGGTCTACGACGGCACCGTGCTGAAGATCCTGGATTTCGGCGCGATTGTTAATGTGCTGCCGGGCAAGGACGGCCTGCTGCACATCTCCCAGATCGCCCATCAGCGCGTCAACGCCGTGTCCGAGCACCTCAAGGAAGGCCAGGCGGTTCAGGTCAAGGTGCTGGAGACCGACGAGAAGGGACGCATGCGTCTGTCCATGAAGGCCCTGATCGAGGCCCCGGCTCCTCAGGCTCCGGTGGTTGAGGCAGCCCCGGTGGCTGAGGCAGCCCCGGTGGTTGAAGCAACTCCGGCGGAAGCAGCCACCCCGCCCGCCGCCGAGTAAGCACCTGGTAGGCGGGAATGAAAAAAGCGGCCTACAGGCCGCTTTTTTCTTGTGGGGCGGGGTAACGAGCTTAAGCGGCGCCGATCAGGGTCAGGAAGCCTTGCCACCAGCGTTTCCGGTTCTGGGGCACGAAGTGGCTGGGTGCCAGGTCGGAGGGCGGCATCTGAGACATCACCCAGCCGGGCAGAATGCGGTGCTTGCTGGAGCCGCAGGATGTGCCCAGATGGTTGGGGTCGTAGATCTTGATGAGCCGGGGGCTGTCGAGGTCATCCGCGTAAACGATGCCGCAGTAGTCTTCGTGGTGTTCCTTGCGCAGAAGGGCGTCGATCTCGCGCACGAAGGCGGCCACATGTTCCGCATCAGCGGGCGCTTCGGGGCGATCCTCGCCGATTGCATAGAGATACCAGTTCGAGGCTGGGTCGAGCCGTTCCCAGAAGGCGCTAAGCTGCTTCCAGGACATCAGGCTGTAGAGCGTTCCGTCGAACAAGGTATCGAATTCGGTTTCGGAAGTCTGCAGGGCGGTGGCTACCATGATGGCCTCTGTCTGGTTGCGAGAACAAAGATTGTAACCGCGCATAACTGATTGAAAAACCACTGTCATTTCACCACTGTCACTTAATCACTGTCATTTGAGGAAACCCATGATCAAGGCACTGTTGTTCGACGTAGATGGCACCCTGGCGGATACCGAGCGGGATGGCCACCGCCCCGCCTTCAACGCCGCGTTCCGCGAGTTCGGCCTGGACTGGGATTGGGATGTGCCCCTGTACGGCCAGTTGCTGGCCGTGACCGGCGGCAAGGAGCGCATGAAGTACTACGTGGAGCGCTTCCGCCCGGACTACGTGAAGCCGGCGGGGTTCGAGCAACTGGTGGCGGCGTTGCACCAGGCCAAGACCCGGCACTACACCCGCATGCTGGCGGAGGGTGGCATACCGCTCCGCCCCGGGGTGAAACGCCTGCTGCAGGAGGCCCGCGCCGCCGGGCTGGTATTGGGGGTGGCCACCACCACCACGCCGGAAAACGTCACCGCCTTGCTGCGTTACAGCCTGGCGGAGGACGGCGCGGATTGGTTCGACGTGATCGCCGCCGGCGATATCGTGCCGGCAAAGAAACCGGCGCCGGATATCTATCTCTGGGCCATGGCGCAACTGGGTCTCAGGCCGGAGGAGTGCCTGGCCTTCGAGGATTCGGAGAACGGCATCCGCGCGTCCCAAGGTGCGGGGCTCAAGACCATCGTCACGGTCAACGACTACACCCGGGATCACGACTTCAGCGGTGCCGTGGCGGTGCTGAGCGACCTGGGCGAACCCGACGCCCCCTACACGCGCCTGGATACGCCGGAAAACGGCGTGGTGGACCTGAGCCGCATCCGGGCCTGGGCCATGTGAAGCGCGAGGCCGTAGCCCGACCACACCCAGGGTTACGGATGCTTTAAGGCGGCTTCCAATGTGTTCTGCAGCAGGGTCGCCACAGTCATGGGGCCGACGCCGCCCGGCACCGGGGTGATCCAGGCGGCTTTCTCCTTGGCTGCGGCGAATTCCACATCGCCGACGAGGCGGCCATCCGCCAGGCGGTTGATGCCGATGTCGATGACCATGGCGCCAGCCTTGATCCATTCCCCCTTCACCATCTCGGGCCGGCCCACGGCGGCCACGACGATATCGCCCTGGGCCACGTGGCCGGCCAGGTTTTGGGTGGCGGAGTGGCACACGGTCACGGTACAGCCCGCCAGCAGCAGCTCCAGGGCCATGGGCCGGCCCACGTGATTGGAAGCCCCCACCACCACCGCATGTTTGCCGCGCAACGGCACGCCGCTGGTCTCCAGCAGGCGCATGACGCCGTAGGGCGTGCAGGAGCGCAGGGTGGGCAGGCGCATGGCCAGGCGGCCGATGTTGTAGGGGTGGAAGCCGTCCACGTCCTTGTCCGGGCGGATCGCCTCCACCACGGTTTCGTCGTCGATATGCTCGGGCAGAGGAGCCTGCACCAGGATGCCATCCACCGTCGGGTCGTCGTTCAACTGCGCAATCAAGGCCAGCAGTTCGGCCTGGCTGGTGCTGGCGGGCAGGTCATGGGAAATGGACAGCACGCCGGAGGCCTCGCAAGCCCGGCGCTTGTTGCGCACATAGATGCTGGAGGCCGGATCGGCGCCCAGCAGGATCACTGCCAGGCCGGGAATACGCAGGCCCGCCGCGGCCCGTTCCACCACCTGGCGGCGGATGTCCTGGATCAAGGAGTCGGAGAGGGATTTGCCATCGAGGATGTGCGCGGTCATGGGCAGAAAACCTTGTCATAAACCCGCTTATTCTAGCCAACCATGGTCTTCCAGCGTTGCTATTTCTCCCCCGGACAGTTATATTCTCGCCCCTTCGGGGTGTAGCGCAGCCCGGTAGCGCGCTTGCTTTGGGAGCAAGATGTCGGAGGTTCGAATCCTCTCACCCCGACCAAGACTGCCGGACTGCAATATCTTGAATGCCCGCGGGACCCCACTGCCCGTAGCTCAATTGGATAGAGCACCAGCCTTCTAAGCTGGGGGTTACAGGTTCGATCCCTGTCGGGCAGGCCAGTTTCAGTGGCGGCGGTAGCTCAATGGTAGAGTCCCAGATTGTGATTCTGGTTGTTGTGGGTTCGAGTCCCATCCGTCGCCCCATATTTACTAGGTTTGTCGGCTGTTTCGTCTTCTTCGCTGTCCGATAAATCGCTCTTGTCTGATATTCCGACTTCCTTTGGTTGCTGCCTGTCCCATTTTCGCTCCGGCAGCGGCGCCACTTCCTCCACCTGTCGGGCCTTGATGTAGTGCTCCGTCATGGCGCGGGTGGCGTGCCCGGCAAGGCGTTGAGCGTTCATGCCCAGCCGGTCGGCATCGGTCAGCGCCTTGGCGCGGATATCGTGCCATGTGAAGCGCTCCCCGCCCTGTTCTCCCCATTCCTGTTGAACCCGTGCCCATATGCTCCGGAAGCCGTGCGCGCTGTATCGCTTCCCGGTCTTGGATGGGAACAGCCATTCGCGCGGATTGTCGGTCGGGTGGAGGGCAAGCGCGGCATCCACAATGGCGCGTAGCTCGGGGGTCCAGGTGAAGCACTGGCGCTTGCTGGTCTTGCCCTGGGTGGTGGTGATTCCCTCTTGCGTGATCTGTTCCCGGCGTAGGGCCAGCATGTCTCCCTGGCGCATGGCGGTGAGGTAGGCGAACCGCATCATGATCGTCAGCTTCGCGCCGGAGATGTCCAGCACGGCGGAAAATTCTTCATCGGTGATATAGCGGTTGCGTCCCTTCTCCGGGAAGCTGCGCACGTCCCTGCATGGGTTGGTTTGAACGTATCCCATCCGCACGGCGTAGGTGAAGACGACGGACAGCAAGGCCTTTTCCCGGTTGGCGCTTACCTGGGAACTCTGTCCCCTGATGTCCATGTATCTGGCCACATGCGGCGAAGTGATCGCCGCCGGGTGCATCTGTCCGAAGACGCTTATCAACTTCGCTGCCTCGAGCCGGTTGGCTTCCTGGGTGGAGGGTGCCTTGCGCGGTCCCTCGCTGGCCGTGTATTGGGCCATGAGGGCGGCGAAGGTGTGCACCTCCGATGAATCACCTCCTTCCATCGCGGCCCACTTGGCCAGGGCCTCTCCCCGGTTGTCCGATAGGCGGATCAGCTTGCGCGGGGGCCCCGGCTGGTCGAAGTAGTACGCCCCGTGTTTCAGGTAGACCCTCGGGGGCAAGTCCCGGTTATGGATACGGTGACGGCCCATCAGGTCACTTCAGCAGGGCGGCGAAGTTGGGCTCCGCTTGGGTGGCTCGGCGGGTGTTCGCGCCCATCTTGGCCTCGGCATAGGTGCGCAGCACCTTGGGCCGATTTTGAGCGTCGCACTCGAATTTCCAGCCGCGCCGCCCCAGCCATTCGGCTTGTTTGCCCTTGTAGGCGTAACCGGTCAGGTCTTTGAGTTCGTCGGGGGTGAGAAACATGCTCATGTTCACCTCTTGAAGTATGCCCCGGCCTTCGCCTTGATGGCGGCCCGGCGCAGGTGGCCGTGTTGCGGCTTCATGGGCTTGGTGTCCATGTCGCGCGCGATGATGGCCACGCGGCGGCGAATACGCAGCAGGTTGAGGGATACCACGTTGGTTCCGTGGAACAGGGGTTTTACGGCCGGGCGTTGCTTCATGCTGCTGCCTCCATGCGGGTTGGGTGAGCTGGGAAGGGGATGACCTGGGCGGTCTGAATGCTGGCCAGCAGGTCGCCCAGGCGGGCCTGCATGGCTTCGAGTTCGTGGGTAATGGTGTTCTCGCGGAACATCTGGCGCAGGCGGGCGTTTTCGGCCTCCAAGGCGGCCATGTCGGCCTTGAGGCGGGCAGCCTCTTGCCGATGGGCTTCGAGTTCTCCGCGCAGAAACACCAGGGCGGTGAAGTCTTCCGGCCCGACCTCCAGGCGGCCCACCTCGGGCGACACGAGGCGGCCGTCTTGGCCGAAGTGCCATCCATCCCACCTGGCATGGCTCAGCCGGTAGGCCGTAGACTCGAACACCAGCCGGAGCAGCTCGAAGGCCATGAAGGGGACAGGCCTGCCCCCGCGCTCCCACGCCTGATACTCGCGCAGCTTGACGCGCAGGTAGGCGGCGGCCTGGGCCTGGGTGATGTTCAGGCAGTGGCGCCGCAGGTGCTTGAGGTTGTCCGGCCCCGGGGCGATTTTCTGGGAGCGCTGAACCCACAGCGGGTGATAGCCGGGGAAGGCAGCATTGACGGCCGGATCCGTGGGCTCGATGGCTTGCATCCAGTAGGCCCAGCGTGTTTTGTCGCTCTGGCCTTGGACGTGGCGCTTCACGGTTTTCTTGCCAACCGTCGTGAATTGCTTATTATTTGTGCAGGCCTGGGTTTGCATGGTCGCTCCCAGACTCAAACCCGGGGTGGAAGCTGTGGCGGTTTCCACCCCACCCCCCCACATCCAGGCCTATTTCCAGGCCCACCATCACCTCCCCGCGTACAGTTATTTACACGAGTCCAAGGGGCGGAAATTTCGGCCTTCCGGCGCATTTCCCACGTGTGTTCGCGGGTTTCCAGCCGGTGGCCATCCCGTTGCACGCCGCGAATCACGCGCACCGTTTCACCCGGATAGCGCCCGCTAGGCCGTTCCTCGATCCACAACGAGAGCGGAGCGGCGGCCTGGGCCTTCATGAAGGCTTGCCAGTTGCCCGCGTCGGCGGCCAGCCAATGGGGCAGAAAGCCGGCGTCGTCAGGGGCTTCGCGCAGGCGGCGCAGCTGCCGCCAGAGCGTTACCTTGGCGGTGCCGAAGAATGAGAACTGCCGCACGCCATGCGCCCGCGCCCAGGCGGCCGGCCTGGGCATGGCGTCGCCTGGCTCCAGACCCTCGGCTTGCAAATCGAGCTGCTGGCCGGCCTCGATGCCCCCGATGTTCTTGGCGATGTATTTGGCCAGGTAGGACGCGGCCCCACCCTTGGCCTTGTCGATGCGTTCGACCACGATGCGGTGTTTGCGCGCCCCCGGTTCGTCCGGGTCGAAGCGCTCCAGGAAGTACTCGCGGAACAGGGCCAGGGCTTCGCGCTCGTCGCCGGTCGGCATGAAAAGCAGCATGTGCCAGTGCGGCGTACCGTCCTTATGGGGCTCTTCCACCCGCACCCCCATGAACTCGATACCTCGCCGCTCCAACGCGGCCCGCACGTTTTCCCATTGGTTTTGCAGGTGGTCATGGGCCTGCCTGGGGGTGGTGCCGTCGAACTTGGAATTTCCTGCCCCGGTGGCTTCGTGGCGGGCATGCATGCGTCCCGGACAGGTCAGGGTTAGGAACATGCCCACCCATCCCAATTCATCAGCAACGGCCTCCATGCCCTTCGTTCGGATCATCATTTCTGTGAAACGATGCTTCGGGTTGGACTGGCCGGCCTCGAAGATCTCTACCAGGTCCACCACGTCGCCGCGTTCGTTGATCAGCTCATAGGCGGCGATGAAGGCCCGGTCGCGGCGAGCCTTCTGGTTGAGGCGGTGCAAGGTGGCGTCGGACAGGTAATGCCCGGCCTTGGAATGCACCAGCCCGGCCCGGATGGCGGCCTCCTCACGGCGGCGCGTCGTCTCCCGGCTCAGGGCCTTGCGCCACCAGCGCGGGGAAGTCATGCGGGCGATCATGCCGTCCGTGGTCCTGGCCCTGGGGTGGGCGATGCCGAGACGGTCGCAGGTGTTCAGCAGCAGGGCGCGGACGGCGGTTTCGGATCTGGCAACGCCGGAATAGAGCAGCTTCTCGACCCTGGTGGCGCTGGCCTTGGCCAGGTCGCGGACTTCCCCGTCGGTGGCCCTGAGGTCCAGCGCCTCTCCCAGGAATAGCCGCTCGACGCTCTCGCGTATCCAGGTGTTTGCGGCCTGTTCGCCCTGGTCGGCGGCGTGTGCCTGGTATTCCGTCAGCAGGTGGCCCCGGAACTCGTCGGGCGCGTCGGCGATGGTGCGGGCGACGTAGGGCCTCGCGGTCAGGCTGGGCACGTGGCCGGCGATCTCCTGGCCGATCTCGGGATGACCCCAGCGCCGCATTTCCTCGGCGAAGATGGCCCGTTGCAGGCGCTCATGGTGTTGGGTGAGGGCGGCGGTCGGCATGTCAGTGCACCGCCCGCACGGCGGCCTTGATCCGGTGGGCGGCATAGAGGAAGGCAGCGGCCTCGCTGGCCTTGTCCTCGTTCATCCGCATGGCGCTTGCCGCGTCCTGAGTGACGTGGCAGCCGTCCTTGAAGACTTGGGCCACGTAGCCCCCGGCCGCCTGAACCCAGAGCACGCAGGTCTGTTTCTTGAGGGTGCCGGCGCGATTCATAGCCCCCTCCCTTCCAGGTCGCGCAACCAGAGCTTGAAGCGGACGGCTGTGGCCTTGATGGCCTTCTGTTGCCAGGGCTTGAGTTCGTCCCATGCCCGTCTTTCCAGGTGCTCGGGCAGGTTGTCGGCGCTCAGGAAAATGCGGCGCTCGCTGCAATTCAGGTGCAAGTCCCAGAAGGCGCGCATGGGGTCGGATTCGGTGTTTAAAACGGCCCAGCATGCGGCGAGGCCTTGGTGTGTTGGTGCGGGGTGTGTGGTGGTCTGCATGGTCTTTTCTCCGGTGGCGTCGGATGGGTGGATGGGGGGTTATGTGGCTGTCTTGCGGGACTTCTTGACGGGTTTGATTTCGGCGCGGATCAGGCCTTTGCAGGCTGCCGATTTGCCCCCGGCGTTGCCGAAGGCTTGGCCGGCGAGTTCGGCGGCCAGCTTGTCGGCGTCGATTTCCAGGGTTACGCGGTATTCGCCGGGCTCCCGCTCTGGCGCGTTACGGCGAAGGTGGCCATAAAGGCGACTGGCCTTCTCCAAGGTGACGGTGCGCGTGATCTTCATCGCCGGCCCCTTGTGGAGACCAGCATGAGCAGCACGACCCCCAGGCCCATCAGGACATAGACCAGTTCGTTGTTTGCTACCGACGCGCGACTCCCTCCGGTTGCCACCGTCCAACCGCTGTGATCCTGGTTAACGCTGCTGGACGCGGTCGAAGGTGAGTAGGCGGGGAGATTCGCGGTAGAGGTCTGTGACGATCCCATCGCCCCCTTGAACAAGCTGTTGAAGCTGTCCCAGATTTCCCCCGGCTCAGAACCGCCAGTTCCACCGGACGGCGGCGTCCAGGCTTCACCGATAGATCCTCCAGAGCTTAGGATTGAGTCGAATGAGTAATCGTCCATGGCGCCCCCTCAAGCGTTGCCGGGCTTGGCCTGCTTCGCCTTGATGGCGATGGCCAGGGCGGCGAGGGTGCCCAGCACGATCAGGACGGAGGGGTGCGGCATCTTGCCTGGGGTGATGATGGGGACCGGGCATTTCATGCGGCTTCCCCTTCGATCAGCAGGCCGGCGCGCATGGGCTGCTGTGCCTCGGGTTCGGCGGCTGCTTCGGCGGGCGTGGCCTTGGGCGTCAGCGCCGCGCCCATGTCGCGTAGGGAGCCGGAAAGCAGGGTGGCCATCAGGTCGCCGATTGTCTTCACCTCGCGGTAATCGACGCCTTCGGTCATGTTGGCCAGGGGCACCAGGGCGCGGCCTTGCAGATGACGGAACAGCAGGAAGTTTTCGGCGAGCAAGCCGAAGACCTCTTGCAGACGGGATTCCGTTACGTCGTTCCAATCACTGAACAGGCCCGGCTCGGCGGGCTTGTCCATCAAGGCCCGGATGGTCGCGTCGTTCTCGTCCATGCGCGCCAGGGCGGTGGTGATCTGGTCGCCATCCAGGGCGGGCGACAGACTGAAATGCCGGACGCACAACAGGGCGCGGGTCAGGTCTTCGCGGTTGTCCAGGTCGGTGAGGGTGGGGGTGGCCTTGGGGGTTTGTTCGGCGTCCGGGTCGAAAAGCTCCAGGTCGATTTCCTCGCCATTGGCGCGGGCCTCTTCAAGCTTTTCCAGGTAGAGGGCGACAAGCTTGCGTTGCTGGCCCTTGGTCAGGCGGTTGGTTCCGCCGTTCTCGAAGTCGGAGATGTAGACGCGGTTGACGCTGATGACGGTGGCGACATCGGCTTGGGACAGGCCGAATTCACGGCGGGCGCGGCGGGACTGCTCAGGGGTGAGGATGGGGTCTTGCACGTTGCCTCCTGCAATGGAAAGTAGCTGTTCGCAATGTAGAACATGCTACGTATCGTTGCAAGAAGCTTTTTTACGTTTCTTTTAGCCTTCGGGTTTCTTTACCCTTTCTCGCTTGCTCAGCAAGTCTTTCAGGTCGTCGGCCAGCTCGATCATCCGATCATTTGCCTTGTCGTACTGTTTTCCCGATTTCCATTCTTCATCCCAACCCAGCAGGAGGCTATTCATCAAACGCATGATGTCCTGCTGGTTGTGGTGGTGAAGCCGGCTGAAGGCATACACCACCATCGCGTAGTATTCCGGAGTGGTGGACGCGAAGCCCCCCCACCGGGCTTGTTCTAGCAGGTCGTCGAACGGGTCTTCAATGCCGTAGATCAGCCGGTTTGGGGAGACACGCAGCACCTCGCATAGCATGCGGAGTTCGCGAGGTGACGGCCTATTCTTCCCGATTTCATAGAGAGACAGCACCGCCCGCGATATACCCTTACCCTCGCTGTCGGCTTGCTTGGTGCGCTCCGCGAGTTCGCCCTGGGTTAGCCTGGCGGCCTCCCGCGCTTCCTGAAGTCGTCGCCCAAGTTCCAGTTCCGGCTCTTCATTGGAAATCCCGGCGTCTCTGGGCGGAGTGTGGATGGCGGTCTCGTCGGCTTCCCTGTCTACGAACTCGGCCTCGGCACGTAGCTTTTCAAGCTCTTCGGCCTGTTTTTTCCATCCGCTAGGCTTTGTTTTCTTGCTGTCAGCCATGCTTTTCGGAATTGTTTTTCGCCGTTATGCATTCCACGGGAACCCGCGTAAAACCAGCGTCTGACGATGATTCCATCATGTGAGCATCGAGCTCGATCATGCCGCGCGTTGCTGCTGTGCCTGCATCAGGTCGAAGAGGAATTCCGGCGCCAGGTCCGCGCCGTTGTCCCATGCCACTGTCTTCATGGTGGGGTGCTGGTGGGCGGTGGCGAACAAGGCAGCATCCAGCAAGGGGGCGAACACTTCCCCGGTGAGTTCATCGGACAGGTCTACCTCGCCCGTTTCGCCATTGTTGAAGCGCAGGGCCAGACGGTAGCCGGGCAGGGGGGTGACTTCGGTGGTGTGCAGGATCATGGCGGTTACTCCAAAGGGTCGATCTCGCTCAATGGCTGACGGCTTTGCGCCTTCTGCCAGTTGTCTAACAGCTCGGCACGGTGCACGGCCAGCCACTCGAAAACCATCGATAGGGCGCGCCGTGGCAGGCCACCGGCCAACAACGCGCCGTCGATGCTTACCAGGGCTTCATGTTCACCATAGACGGCGTGGAAGTGGGGCGGGTTGTGGTCCCGCCAGTTCATGTAGATGGTGATCCCGAAGAAGCGGCTCAGTTCCGGCATGGGTCAGGCGTTGGAACAGTTCTGGCGGTGGTGTGCCAGGGTGTCGGCTTGCATGTGGCGGTCCCCCAAGTTGATGGGTGGATGTTACCGCTTGGCGGCCTGGGTGAAAAATCGGGCTGTCTGATATTTTGCCCGGCCCCAAGGATTCACGCGGGTTCCTGGGCGTTGATTCGTTGATGTATATCGAAGCCCGCAGCGGCCTGAATTGCTTGCTTATCAAAGGGATAGGGCGGGTTAGGTGGTGAGATTGTGATTCTGGTTGTTGTGGGTTCGAGTCCCATCCGTCGCCCCATCTGTTTTTGCCTTGCGGGCCAGCGCCCGTTGCGCACTTCCATCTTCCCGCGTTGTCTGTGTGTCGTGCCCGGCCGGGCCGTACAGCGTGCCCCCATCGCCGGGAGCGACGCGCCCCATACCGGGGTACGAATACCGCACATCCTGTAGCGCCGAATGGGGTGTTTACCTGAGCGCCCCTACCTTCCTGTTCCACCATCATGAGCCTCACGGGGCTGGATGCCGCTTGTCGGCGTCGATTCCCGTCAAGTGGCCCGTTTCCGTCATCCGGAGGCGGGCGAAACCTAGGGCTTGTGCTGACAGGGAAGGGCGATGCGGGCGCATATCCTTCAAATCTATCGCGGCATGGATCCGCATACACGGGAGATGGTCCGGGGTAGCGCCACGGCCTTTCTCCTGAAGCTGCTGGGGGCGGGCGCGACCTTCCTGTTGTATGTGTTGATCGGCCGCATGCTGGGGGCCGACGGGGCGGGCGTGTATTTCCAGGCCCTGGCGCTGGTGACGGTGGCCGCGGTGCTGGCCCGGGTCGGGCTGGATCAGGTGGTGGTGCGGCACGTGGCCGCCCTGGCCGCGGGAGAGGACTGGGGATTCCGCGGTGGCATCTATCGGCAGGC
>JBGSHR010000059.1:0-2582 GCA_041752155.1 Thiobacillaceae bacterium
CGGCGTCTCCCGCGCCTGCACCTCGGTCAGGCGCACCACGGCGCCGCTCGCCGCCAGGGCCTGAAAACGCCGGGGTTTGGCCTCCTGGATGGTTTCGGAAAGGGTGTTCCAGGCCATGCAATGGGGGCATTGCCCCTGCCATTTGCTGGTTTGTCCGCCACACTGGGCGCAGACGTAGAGGGAGGTTGCTTTTGCCATGCTGCGGCTTGGAGCCTATTTCAGTAGGAATCATGCCCCGCGCCGGCTGTCTGCGGGATGCAGTGCAAGGCGCGGGGGGCGAAGTGTAGTCATTCTCCACGAGCCGACCGCAACGCGGCAATGCGCCCGCAGACAGCCAGCCCTCCGGGGTGAGGCCAGGATCGGATGGATGCAAGGCGCGACGCGCGGCGAATGGTCGTTCCATGCGCAAGCGGCGCAACGCCGCAGACACCGATCCTGGTCTCAACGCGGGGCATGATTCCTACTGAAATAGGCTCCTATAACTTGCCGATGGATATCCGGGCAAATCCTTGCCGAACATCAAGGTTGAGGGAGGCCCCGCGCGGCACCATTTCACCCGTCGAATCCTGATGGGAAATACCCCTTTCATCGCCATGGCAGACCCGCGCCGCTGGCGGTAAACAGATGCAAGCGCGTATCATCCCTCGCCAACATATGTTGCTGATAACGCGCCATTACGCTTTCCCGGCCGACGTGGGCGCCAAGCCGCCCCGAACTCACAGCATCCTGCCCAATCCCCGCAATGGAATGCCGCCCCGCGATGAAATGTCTTGACGATTTTAGACTCCGCTTCGGCCAGCACGAGCTGGTGCCCATCATGATCGGTGGCATGGGGGTGGATATCTCCACGGTTGAATTGGCGCTGGAAGCCGCGCGCCTGGGCGGTGTCGGCCACATCTCCGACGCCATGGTCCCCACAGTCATCGACCGCCACTTCAAGACCCGCTTCGTCAAGGACAAGCTCAAGCTGTACAAGGCCAACGTGACCAACCTGGCCGACAAGTCCCTGGTCAAGTTCCACCTGGGCGAACTGGAAGAAGCCACCCGCATGCACGTGCGCCGGGCCATGGACGCCAAGCAGGGTCCGGGCATGGTGTTCATCAACTGCATGGAAAAGCTCACCATGAACGCGCCCAGGGAGACCCTCAAGGTACGGCTCACGGCGGCGCTGGATGCCGGCATCGACGGCATCACCCTGGCCGCCGGCCTGCACCTGGGCTCCTTCGGCCTGTTGGAGGACCACCCCCGCTTCCGCGACGCCAAGCTGGGCATCATCGTCTCCAGCCTGCGCGCCTTGCAGCTGTTCCTGCGCAAGAACAGCCGCACCAACCGCCTGCCCGACTACGTGGTGGTGGAAGGCCCCCTGGCCGGCGGCCACCTGGGCTTCGGCATGGACTGGGCCGAGTACGACCTGGCCACCATCGTCGGCGAGATCCAGACCTGGATGAAGGCCGAGCACCTGGACATCCCCCTGATCCCCGCCGGCGGCATCTTCACCGGCACGGAGGCCACCAACTTCCTGGAGCACGGCGCCGCCGCCGTGCAGGTGGCCACCCGCTTCACCGTCACCCAGGAATGCGGCCTGCCGGATGGGGTCAAACAGGAGTACTACAAGGCCGACGAGGACGACATCGAGGTCAACGGCATCTCCCCCACCGGTTACCCCATGCGCATGATCAAGAAGAGCCCCGGAATCGGCGCCGGCACCCATCCCAACTGCGAATCCTTCGGTTATCTATTGGACGCCAACGGCCGCTGCGCCTACATCGACGCCTACAACCGGGAAGTGGCCGCCCACCCGGGCGAGAAGAAAATCAAGGTCATGGACAAGACCTGCCTGTGCACCCACATGCGTGACTTCAACATCTGGACCTGCGGCCAGTACACCTACAAGCTCAAGGACACCACGGTGAAACAGGCGGATGGCAGCTATGCCCTGCTCAGCGCCGAACACGTGTTCCACGACTACCAGTTCAGCAAGGACGGCAAGATCGCCCTGCCCGGCTGAACGCCGATCTCCCCCCGCTTCCCCCTGGCCTTTGGGCCATGACCTCCTACACTGGGATGACCGACATACCCGAGCAATTTGGTCGGTAATTATCCAGGAGCCAGTGCCGCCCCAGACGGCACAGCTTCACCGACCAAAGAGGAGGTCATCATGCACAAACAACTCATCCCCATCCTGTTGGCCATGGGCGTCACCGCGTGCGACCAGCAGGCAACGCCCCTCGCCGCCCCCAGGCCCCTGGCGCCCGCGGACCTGGCCAAGGGCGAACAGGTGTTCAACCAGGTCTGCAAGGCCTGCCACGGCACCGGTGCCGGCGGCGCACCCCGCCTGGGCAATCAGGCGCAATGGGAAAACCGACTCGCCCAGGGCCACGACATGCTCTACCAGCATGCCTTGCTGGGATTCATCGGCCCCCACGGCACCATGCCCCCCCGGGGCGGCAAGCCGGACCTGAGCGACGCGGAGGTGAAAGCGGGGGTGGATTACATGTTGTCCAGGCTGGCGCCAGGCTGAAGCGGTGCAGGAAAAGCTCCCGGCGTCACGCCGCCGGGGCGTCCTCCACCCCGGCCAGCAC
>JBGSHR010000060.1:0-14969 GCA_041752155.1 Thiobacillaceae bacterium
GGCGGTGGCAGGGGCTGGCGGCCTTGTTGCGGTATTGCAGGAGGCGGCAGCCGGCGGCCAGGATGGCCTCGCTGGCGGTGAGCAGGCGGCGGCTGTCGGACCAGTCCGGGGTGACGGCATAGAGGCCATTCAACGCGAACGTCGCGTCGCTGATCGCCATGTCCGTGAGTTCAGTCCTCGTCATCGTCGCCGCGGATCCAGTACAGGCGGTCCGGGATGTGCTGCCCCATGCCGGCCCGGTAGGCGTGCTTGAGGGTCTGATAGGTATATTCCTGGGCCTCTTTCGCCGCTTCGGCGATGTCCTGGCCCTGGGCCAGCAGAGCGGCCAGGGCCGAGGCCAGGGTGCAGCCGGAGCCGTGGTAGTTGCCGGCCAGGCGGTCCCAGTTCATGCGATGGATCACGCCGCGGGTGTTGTACAGGGTGTTGGTGACCTGGATGCCTTGTTCGTGGGCGCCGGTGATCAGAACGAACTCGCTGCCCAGATCGATCAGGCGCCGGGCGCATTCGGTCAGGTCCGGATCGTCGTCCTCGCTGCCGGTGTCTTCCGCCAGGCGCCGGGCCTCGATGCTGTTGGGCGTGAGCACGGTGGTCTGGGGCAGAAGCAGGTCGCGCATGGCCTCGATGAGTTCCTCGTTGGCCAGGGGATCGCCCCGGCCGGAAGTGAGCACCGGGTCCAGGATGAGGGGGATGTCCGGGTAGTCGGAGACCACCTCGGCGATGGCGGCAAGTGCCTCGACGCTGCCGATCATGCCGATCTTGATGGCCGCCACCGGGATGTCTTCCAGCACGCCGCGGGCCTGGTCGGCGATCCATTCCGCATCGATGGGCAGGTAATCGTCCACTCCCACGGTGTCCTGCACCGTGATGGCGGTGACCACCGAGAGGGGATGGCAGCCCAGGCTGGCCAGAGTCAGAACATCTGCCTGGAGGCCGGCGCCGCCGGTCGGATCGGTGCCGGCGAACACCAGGACAGCTGGCAAAGGTTGGCCCAGCGGGGTGGAAGGGGGCATGGAATAAGGCTTGGCGAGGGCCGCGTGTGTGGGCAGAATCGCATTCTATTACATAAGCCATAAGTCTCTGGACGGACCATGGAATACCGAACCTGGATGTGCGTCGTGTGCGGTTTCATCTACGACGAGGCCAAGGGCCTGCCGGACGAAGGCCTGGCGCCGGGCACGCGCTGGGACGAGGTGCCGGTGAACTGGACCTGCCCCGAGTGCGGGGCGCGCAAGGAAGATTTCGAGATGTTGCAGATCTAGCGCGCTGTCTCGCCAATGCCTCCGCACGAGGCAACGCCTTTAATAATTTCCGTCCAGCGTCGATTTTTCGTTCTCTCCCCTCAAGTTTGCCAGGCGATCTGCCGATGTAGGCCTCTCGGCCACCTTGGGAGAGGGCTGTGAAATGGAGGAGACAGATGCGTTGGTTCGCCGCCTTGTTTGCCATTGTCCTGGCCTTGAATGTCCAGGCCGGTCAGGGTTTGATCCTCAATGTCACCCTGGATTACGACCAGGAGCGTGACCATGTCGCCACCCAGAGCCTGTTCAACGACCTTGCCCGCTATCTGACGGGCGCGCTGGGTCAGCCGGTCACCCTGATCATGACGCAGAATGCGGAACGGGTGGGGGAGCGCATCCGCACCGGCACTTACTCCATGCTGTTGGCCCCGGCGCAGTTGGTGGGCGCGGCGATGCGCAACGGTTATATCCCGGTGGCCAAGGCGGAAGAGCGCGCCCGCGTGGTGCTGCTGGCGCGCAAGGGCAGCGGCGTGACGTCCCTGGAAAGCGCGCGCGGCAAACGCATCGTGCTGCCCCATGGCGAATCCCTGGTGAGCTATATGGTCAAGGGGGAGATGAATGCCCTGGGCTTTGCCCCGTCCCGCTATTTCGGTCAGGTCACCCATGTGAACAAATACGGCGCCGCCCTCTATGCCCTGGAGATTGGCCAGGCCGACCTGGCGGCGGTGAAGGAGACGGCCGCCAAGGCGTGGATGAAAAAGCACCCGGGCGCCGAGATCGTGAAGACCTTCACCGAAGTGCCCAAGGCCGGGGTGGTGGTCAGCGCCAAACTGGACGAGGCTTTGCGCGGCCGTATCGGCGCGGCCTTCACACACATCGACAAAGGCCTGGAGGCGCGTCTGAAGCGGGCCATGCTGGGCGTGTTCGAGCCAGCGGACAAGGCCGACTTCGAGTTCGTCTCAACGCGCGGCTTCTATACGCCCGAGGTGCTGGACGGGGCCGCGGTGGTGACCGCCGAGCAGGTCAAGCGGCTGATGGGACAAGGCGTGTCGCTCTACGATGTGCGCCCCCTGGCCCACTACCGCGAGGCCCACATCCCCGGGGCCATCCATCTGCCCTATCAGATGCAGAGTCCCAAGGAAGTGGATTACGACGATGCCAAGGACAGCTTTGATCTCAAGCGCCTGTCCCAGGACCCGGGCACCGCCATGATCTTCCAGTGCAACGGCGCGGAATGCTGGTATAGCTACAAGGCGGCGCGCTACGCGGTCCAGCGCGGCTACAAGAAGGTGTATTGGTTTCGCACCGGTCTGCCGGCCTGGAAGGCGGCGGGCTACGGCGTACAACATGGATCCTGATGGCCGTCGGGCCCTTGGGTTAAAGGAGGGAGCGTGAACAACCCCGGTAACCAGACTGGCACCAAGGTGCTGGTCATCGACGACAGCAATACCATCCGCCGCAGCGCCGAGATATTCCTGATCCAGGCGGGATGCGAGGTGATCCTGGCCGAGGACGGCTTCGATGCCCTGGCCAAGATCGCCGACTATCATCCCGAGGTGATCTTCGTGGATATCATGATGCCGCGCCTGGATGGCTATCAGACCTGTGCCCTGCTCAAGAAGAATCCTCGTTTCCGTGAGACGCCAGTGATCATGCTGTCCAGCAAGGACGGGCTGTTCGACCGGGCGCGTGGCCGTCTGGTGGGCTCGGACGAATACCTCACCAAACCCTTTACCAAAGACAGCCTGCTCGAGGCGGTGGAGCGTCACCGGCCCAAGCGTGCTTGAGGTGACGCCAGGAACCCGATATGCCCATCAATAAGATCCTGATCGTGGACGATTCGCCCACCGAACGTTTTTTCCTGACCGACCTGTTGCGCAAGAACGGCTATGACGTGATCACGGCCGAAAATGGCGAGCAGGGTGTGGCCATGGCCAAGGCCGAGAAACCGGACCTGATCCTGATGGACGTGGTCATGCCGGGGCTCAACGGCTTCCAGGCCACGCGCCAGCTGTCCCGCGACGAGACCACCAAGCTCATTCCGGTGATCATGTGCTCTACCAAGGGGCAGGAGACGGACCGGGTCTGGGGCATGCGCCAGGGCGCGGTGGAATATCTGGTCAAGCCCGTGGTGGCGGAAGAACTCATCACCAAGATCATGGCGCTGGGATGAATCTCGTCATGACATTTACAGGTGACTTGCAGTGACCCAGGAAACCCGGGAAAGCCTGCGGGACTTCCAGGCCCGCCTCGCCGACAAGCTCAAGTCCGCCGAGACCGCGCCGGGCAGTGCCGCCAAGCTGGGTTTTGTGGCGGGCGGCCAGCATTGGCTGGTGAGTCTCGATCAGGTCAACGAAGTGGTCACCGTGCCGGAACTGGCGGAGGTGCCCTGGGCCAAGCCCTGGTTCGTCGGCGTGGCGAGCGTGCGGGGCGTGCTGTATGGCTGCTCCGACCTGGCCATCCTGAGCGGACTGGCCGAGTCCGTGCCCCGGGGCGAGACGCGCATGCTGCTGGTGCATCCGCGTTTCGGCGTGAATGCCGCCCTGCGCATCGAACGCGCCCTCGGCCTGCGCGGTGTCAACGACATGGCCGGGGATGTCCTCCAGGCCGGCGCCGCGCCATGGATGCTGGCGCGCTGGCGCGGGGTGGACGGCACGCTCTGGACGGAAATCAGCATGGAACACCTGGTGGCGACGCCGGACTTCCTGGAGGCGGGTTTGTGAACAAAAGACCGGGGACGGCGGCAAGCGGGTTCGGATCGAAAGGGATGCAAAATGGCGATGACTGAGTCGCGTGGGAAGGCGGGCAAGTCGTTCGGTGCGCTCGCCGAGAAGTGGGGGGGAAGGCTGCGCCAGGTGATGGGGCGCGGGATGGAGATCGATCTCGAGCGCATCCCCTTGCTCAATCGCCTGCCCGCCGATCAGCGTCAGCCGGTGGTGCTGCTGACGCTGGTGATTTCCCTGCTGCTGGCCGGCCTGCTGGTGCTCTGGTACACGGTGCAGGTGGGAAACAAAGCGGAATACATCGAGATTTCCACGCGCCTGCAAATGCTCTCGCAACGCTACACCAAGACCTCCCAGCAGGCGGTGTTGGGCAACACCACCGCCTTCGCCCAGTTGGAAGACAGCCGCAAGACCTTTGCCGACGGCCTCAAGACCCTGATCGACGGCGGCGCCAGCGTGCCCTCCTCGCCCGGCTACATCCAGCCCGATCTGGCCACCCTGAGAAAGCGCTGGGATATCTCGCGCAAGGACATCGAGGTGCTGGGCGGCCAGCAGAAGGTGCTGGTGGACCTGGGGCGTTCCCTGGGCGAGATCAACCAGCGCAACTCCGAGTTGCTGGATCTGACCGAGCAGGCCATCGCCCTGCTGCCGGCGGATGCCAGAAAGCAGCTGGCCTTCGCCAACCAGCAGGCCTTGTGGACCCAGCGCATGGCGAAAAACGCCAACGCCCTGCTTTCCTCCGACCAGATCAATCCGGAAACCGCCTATCAGCTGGGCCAGGACGTGCGCACCTTCCGCGAGGTGCTGGACGGCATGCTGCTGGGCAACGCCAGCCTCGGCATCGCCGCCCTGACCGACGCCAATGCGCGCGACAAGCTGTTGGAACTGAAGGACGTCTTTTCCGGCTTCGAAAAGCAGGTGGGCAGCATCCTCAAAGGCATGCCGCAACTGGTGGAGGCCAAGCGCGCCGCGCGGGAATTGTTCGACGAGTCCGAGCAGTTGCTGGATATGACCCAGAAGCTCACCGCGCGCTATCAGGAGATGAACACCGCGTTCCCCCTGCTGTTCGCCATCGTCTTCGCCCTGCTGGCCCTGGCCGCCCTCCTGGTGCTGGGGGCGCTCAACGTGAAGGAGGCGCGCCGGCACGCGGAGGAGGCGGCCGAGGAGAACCGCCGCAACCAGGACGCCATCCTGCGCCTGCTCAACGAGATGGGCGACCTGGCGGAAGGCGATCTGACCGTGCAGGCCACGGTGACCGAGGACATCACCGGCGCCATCGCCGACTCGGTCAACTACGCCATCGACGAGTTGCGCATGCTGGTGCAGGGTATCAACCGCGCCGCCGAGCAGGTCACCCAGGCCACTTCCGAGGCCCGCGCCTCCTCGGATGAACTGCTGGCCGCGGCGGAGCGCCAGTCGAAACAGATCACCGAAACCTCCGAGGCGGTGACCCAGATGTCCGCCTCCATCGTCCAGGTATCCCAGAACGCGGCCGAGTCCGCCCGGGTGGCGGAACAATCCCTGGCCACCGCCCGGCGCGGCGGCGATTCGGTGCGGGACGCCATCGCCGGCATGAACGTCATCCGCAACCAGATCCAGGAAACCTCCAAGCGCATCAAGCGCCTGGGCGAGTCCTCCCAGGAGATCGGCGAGATCGTCGGCCTGATCTCGGACATCACCGAGCAGACCAACGTGCTGGCCCTGAACGCCGCCATCCAGGCCGCCGCCGCCGGCGACGCGGGCCGGGGGTTCACGGTGGTGGCGGAAGAGGTGCAACGCCTGGCGGAACGATCCGCCCAGGCCACGCGCCGCATCGGCGCCATCGTCAAGACCATTCAGAGCGACACCCAGGATGCGGTCAACGCCATGGAGACCTCGACCCAGGGCGTGGTGGAAGGGGCGGCGCGCTCCGACGCGGTGGGCCATTCCCTGGCCGAGATCGAGGCGGTGTCGGATGAACTGGCCGGCCTGATCCAGAGCATCTCCGACGCCACCCAGGCCCAGGCCAAGACCGCCGAGCACATCGCCGGCAACATGCAGGACATCCTGGACGTGACCGGCCAGGCCTCCGAGGGCGCGCGCCGCAGCGCCCAATCGATCGGCCAGCTGGCCGTGTTGTCCGACGAACTGAAGGTGTCCGTCTCGGGCTTCAAGCTCTGAGCGGCCAATAAGGAGAGTGTCATGAGTCTGGACATGGACTTCGACCTGGGGCCCCTCACCTGGGTCAAGGGCGAACTGGACAGCGCGCTGGCAGCCGCCCGCGCCGCGATCGGCGACTGGAACGAGGCGGATCTCAACCCCCTCAAGGCCGCCGCCGCGCACCTGCACCAGGTTTATGGCGCCTTGAACATCGTCGATTTGAAAGGGGTTTCCCTGCTCACGGTGGAGGCGGAACGCCTCCTCGCCGACATGGAGGCCAAGGCCGAGCTGCGCACCCGGGCCTCGGCCGACGTGGTGGTGAGCGCCATCGATGCCTTGACCGGCTACCTGGACGAGCTCATGGCCGGCGCCCCCCATGCCGAACTCAGGTTGGCCCCGATATACGAGGCGGTGGTGGCCCAGCGCGGCGGCGAGGCCCCCGCGCCGAGCGAGCTGTTCTTCCCGGATACCGACATCCGCGCCCCGAAACGGGTGGTGGAACTGCCCCTGGACGACGCGGCGCGCGCCCGCGCCATCCACGAAGCGCGCAGCCGCTACCAGCGTGGCCTGCTGCAAGTGCTTCAGAACAAGGAGCCGATGCTGGGCCTGGCCCATATGGACCAGGCGGTGCGCGAGGTGGAGCGCCTGGCGCCGGGGGCCGTCCAGTATTCATTCTGGTGGTCGGTCACCGGCCTGATGGAGATCCTGCGTCGGGGCACATTGCCTACCGACTTCTGGGTGAAGCGTCTGTGCGGCCGCATCGACATGCAGATGCGCCGCCTCATGGAGGGGTCGAGCCAACTGGCGGACCGTCTGTTCCGCGACGTGTTGTTCTTCGTGGCCCAGGACACCGCGCCCAACGGCCGCACCCAGGATATCCAGGACCTGTTCCAATTGCGGAACTTCTTCCCGGCGGCGGCGGAAGACGGCGTGGCGGCGGCCCAACTGCCCCACATCGCCAACCTGAAGGATCAGCTGGCCGTGGCCAAAGACCAGTGGATGCGCTATTGCTCGGGTCGCGGCGACAGTCTGGAGCCGTTCCAACATGCCGTCCTGGCGGCGTTCGAGGCCGCCACGCGCCTGCCCAATGCCGCCATGCTGGCCCTCACCCGCATCATCCAGGCCGTGGCCAAGCGCCTGCCTGGCGGGGTGGATACCGCCCAGAACGAGGCCCTGCAGCTGGAGATGGCCACCGCCCTGCTGTTGTCCCACAACGCCGCCGACCACTACGAGGCCCTGGGCGAGGCCTTCACGCGCCAGTCCGAGGTTCAGGCCATGCGCCTGCAGGCGGCGGTGGACCCGAGCTTCGATGCTTCCCGCATCCCCGAAGTGGATCTGCTGGACGAGATCTCGCGCGCCGCCCAGGAGAAACTGGTGGTGGCCCAGGTGGCCCAGGAGATCCAGGCCAACCTGAACCAGGTGGAGGAGATCCTCGACAGGTTCTTCCGCAACGCCGAAGAGCGGGGTAGCCTGCCTCTGGTGCCCGGTCTCATGAAGCAGAGCCTGGGCGCCCTCGACATCCTGGAGCTGGAGGTGGCGGCGAACCTGGTGAAAGAGGCCATGACGCGCATCGGCCACTTCGCCGAGACCGACGCCCAATTGGTCGCCGAGAACCTCGACTGGGTGGCCGATGCCCTTTCCTCCCTGGGACAGTATGTGGAGGCCCTGCGCTATGGCCGGGATGACCCCCGCGCCTTGTCCAAGCTGTTGGAGCAGCCGGAAGTGGAACCGCCGCGCGAGGTCTCGGTGGAGACCAATATGCGCGAGGAAGCGGAGCGCATCCGCGCTGCCGTCGAGCAATGGAACCGCGCGGGCAGGGACGAGTCCGGCAAGGCGGCGCTCAAGGCCGAGCTGAGCAAACTGGGGCGCGACGCCGACCTGGTGGGGGATGCCGATCTGCGCGGCCGTACCGATGCGGCCATGAAGGCCCTGGACAGCGCCTCGCCGGAGCTGGCCCAGGCCAGCTTGGACAATCTGGCCCCCCACGCGGCCAGTGCATCCAGCGCGGAATCCGTGCAATTGGCCGGCCAGTCCGACGCGGACATCGACCAGGAGATACTGGGTACCTACATCGAAGAGGCCAACGAGGTGCTGGGCAGCATCGCCGTCCAGGTTTCCCGCCTGCATGTGAGCCCCTACGATACCGAGGCCTTCGCCACCATCCGGCGCGGCTTCCATACCCTGAAGGGCAGCGGCCGCATGGTTGGCCTCACCGAACTGGCGGACTTGGCCTGGGAAGTGGAGCAGACCCTCAACCAGTGGTTGCGCGACGAGCGCGCGCCCACCCCGGAGATGCTGGGTTTCCTGGAGGATGCCGGCAACGCCTTCCTGGTCTGGGTCGAGACATTGCAAGAGCAAGGTGTGGTCCGAGCCGAGGCCGGCCCCCTGATCAGCATGGCGCAACGCCTGCGGGGAGAGGGTGGAGGCGCGGAGGCGTCACCCCCAAAGCCTGAGGCCGGCGTTCCGGCGGAATCCGCCCGGGGCGCCGGCGACGCAGCCTCCCACAGCGAGGAAGAAAACGTGGACGTGGAGGGGCATGTCCTGCCCGCCGAGCTGCTGCGCATCTTCTCCGAGGAGGCCGGTCAGCGCCTTACCGACATGGACCGGGCCCTGGTGGAACTGGCCCGCAGTCCCCAGCCCGCCGCCTGGGAGGCCTTCATCCGCGCCGCCCATACCCTGGCGGGCATCTCGCGCACCACGGGCTTCACTCCCCTGGCGGAGGCGGCCCACGCCGTGGAGCTCTGGGGCGGCCAGTGGCCGGAAAAGATGCAGGCCCTGCCCGGGGCAGTGGCGGACGGCCTGGATGACGTCGTCGGCCTTTTGGCGGATGCGCTCAAAGGCATCCTGGAGCTGCGTTTCCCCCATGACCTGGACCCGGTGCAAGACATCCTCGCGGGTTTGAACGCGGACGATGCGCCCCCGGCCAGCGAGGCCGCCGAACTTATCGAGCAGGCCGGGATGGTCGAATCCGTAACGCAGACCGAGGCGGCCGAGTCGGAAGCGGCATTAGAACCAGAGCCGGAGCTTGCCATGGAGGATGAAAAACCCGCCCCCGCCCCCGCCCTGGCACCGGCACCGGCACCGGCACCCGTCGAGGTCATCTCCGCCCGGGACGACCTGGATGCCCAATTGCTGCCGATCTTCCTGGAAGAAGCCGCGGAGCTGCTGCCCCGGGTCGGCGAGGCCTTGCGCGTCTGGCGCGGCAACGGTGACGATCAGGCCGCCCAGGATGCGCTGAAGCGGACGCTGCACACCCTCAAGGGATCGGCCCGCATGGCCGGTGCCATGATCCTGGGCGAACGGGTCCATGCCCTGGAAACCCGGGTGATCGATGCGGGCGATGCATCGGCCCAGGCGGCTTTCTTCGACCAGCTGGAAGCGGACTACGACCGCATCGCCGATGTGGTGGACCATCTCAAGGCGGGCGAAAGCGGCTATGGCGGCACGGCCCCCGTGGCTGCGGAAGAGACGGCGGCGGCCCCGTCGGATGATGCTGCGGGAGGACGCGAAGAGGCGGCCCCCGCGGGGGTTCCCGCCACGGCGACGGTGGACGATGCCACGCGTGTGCGCCAATCCGTGCGTTTCAAATCGGACATCCTCGATACCCTGCTGAACGAGGCCGGCGAGGTGTCCATTGCCCGCGCCCGTATCGAAACCGTGCTGGCCAACTACAAGCAGACCGCCCTGGAACTGACCGGTAACGTGCAGCGCTTGCGTTCCCAGTTGCGTGAACTGGAGATCCAGGCCGAGGCCCAGATGAGTTCGCGTCTGTCGCAAGTGGACGAGAGCCATTTCGACCCCCTGGAATTCGACCGTTTCTCGCGCCTGCAGGAACTGACGCGGCAACTGGCGGAAAGCGTGAACGACGTGTCCATGGCCCAGGAAAGCATGTTGTCCGGGCTGGACGAGGCGGACCATGCCTTGATCCAGCAGGGACGCATGGCGCGCAGCCTGCAACAGGAACTCATGCATATCCGCATGGTGCCCCTCAATACCCTGGCGGAACGGCTCTACCGCGTGGTGCGACAAGCCGCCAAGGAGACCGATCGCAAGGCTCAGCTGGAGCTCGACGGCGGTCAGACCGAACTGGATCGCGGCGTGCTGGACAAGATCGCCGCGCCTCTGGAACACCTGGTGCGCAACGCCGTGGCCCACGGCCTCGAGGCCTCATCCGAGCGCATTGCCGCCGGCAAGGACGAGTACGGCGAAATTCGGCTTTCCGCCCGCCAGGAAGGCAACGAAATCGTGCTGGTGCTGGAGGACGACGGCGCCGGAGTGGATTTCGCCGCCGTGCGGGCGCGCGCCCTTGCCTTGGGGTGGATCAAGCCGGACCAGGAGGTCACCCGGGAGCAGATGGAACAGTTCCTGTTCCGTTCCGGCTTCTCCACCGCCAGCGAGGTGACCGAGCTGGCCGGGCGCGGCATCGGCCTGGACGTGGTCAAGAGCGACATCGCCGGCATCGGCGGCCGGGTGCGTCTGGACAGCGAGTCCGGCAAGGGCACCCGTTTCACCATCCGCCTGCCCTTGACCCTGGCTTTGACCCAGGTGGTGCTGGCTCGGGCCGGCGACCAGACCTGGGCCCTGCCCGCCAGCCTGGTCACCCTGGTGCGGGAGGTGCGGGTGGAACAACTGCCCGCCCTGCACGAGGCGGGCCAGGTGGAACACGAGGGCGAGGCCTACCCCCTGCGTACCCTGGCTGAACTGGTGGGGCGCAAGGCCCAGACCAGCGAGGGGCGCTTCCGTACCATCCTGCTGCTGCGCGCCGGCGCCCAGCGTCTGGCCCTGCGGGTGGATGCCCTGGAAGGCAACGTCGAAGCCGTGGTGAAGAACATTGGTCCCCAATTGGCGCGCATCGCCGGCATCAGCGGCGCCACGGTGCTGGGCGATGGTCGCGTCGCCCTCATCCTCAACCCGTTCCAGTTGGCGGAACGGGCGCCCCAGCTCCCCGTGGAGGAGGAGGCGGAGGAGGTTGAACAGGGGGCCCTGGTCATGGTGGTGGACGACTCCCTCACCGTGCGCAAGATCGCCAGCCGTTTCCTGCAGCGGGAAGGCTTCCGTGTGACCACCGCCAAGGATGGCGTGGAGGCCCTGGAGTTGCTGGAGGAGGAGCTACCCGCGGTCATGCTGCTGGACATCGAGATGCCGCGCATGGACGGTTTCGAGGTGACCCAACACGTGCGCGGCAACAGCCGGACTCGGCATCTGCCCATCATCATGATCACCTCCCGCACCGCGGAGAAGCACCGCGCCCATGCCCTGGAGCTGGGCGTGGATGCCTACATGGGCAAGCCCTACCAGGAGGAGGAACTGCTGGAGGAGATCAGCCGGCTGGCGGGGGTGGGCGTGGCGAGCGGGGCTTGATGCCGCTCGCGGGTCAGTCCGTCCAGTCCACCCAGCCGTAGTAGCCTGACAGCAGGACCACGATGCCGAAGATGATGCGGTACCAGGCGAACCCGACGAAGGTGTGGTTGGAGACGAAGCCCAGGAAGGCCTTCACCGCCACCATGGCGGAAACGAAGGAGGCCACGAAGCCCACGGCGAACACCGGCAGGTCCCCCATGTCCAGCAGGGCCCAGTTCTTGTAGAGGTCGTACGCCGTGGCGGCCAGCATGGTGGGGATGGCCAGGAAGAAGGAAAACTCCGTGGCCGCCTTGCGGGACAGGCCGAACACCAGTCCGCCCATGATGGTGGCGCCGGCCCGGGAGACGCCCGGGAACATGGCCATGGCCTGGGCAAAACCCACCTTCAGCGCCACCTTCCAGTCCATTTCGTCCACGCTTTGCACGCGCGGGTGGTAGGCCCGCTTCTCGATGTAGAGGATCACCAGGCCGCCGACGATGAGGGCTCCGGCCACGGTCAGGGGATTGAACAGGTAGGCCTTGATGGTGCTGTGGAACAGGACCCCCAGCACCGCCGCCGGCAGGAAGGCCACCAGCAGATGGCCCACGAACCGGCGTTGCACCGGGTCGGACTTCAGGCCGGTGGCCACCTTTTCGATGCGGGCCCGGTAATCCCAGCACACCGCCAGGATGGCAGCCAGCTGGATGACGATCTTGAACACCTTGCTTTGTTCGTTGGTATAGCCCAGCAGGCTCCCTACGATGATGAGATGCCCGGTGGACGAGACCGGCAGGAATTCGGTCACGCCCTCGACGATGCCGAGGATCAGGGCCTTGAGCAGGATGGGAAGTTCCACGGAGCGGGCTTTCTGGGTGGGTGGCTGGCGGACGGCATTCTAGCAGCCGCCGGTTAAGGTTTCGTCGCCGCCTCCAGGGCGGTGAGCCAGGCCAGAGCCGCTTCCCGGTCATCGCCGCACATCTCTCGGGACGGCTGCAGCCCGGCGCAGCAGCCGGGCCGTTCCGGCCGGTCGAACAGGGTGCAGCGCAATTCCGGGTCCAGGTGCAAGCACCTTACCCCTGCCGGTTTGCCATGGGGCATGCCGGGCATGGGGCTGGAGATGGACGGAGCGATGCAGCAGGCGCCGCAGCCGGGGCGGCAGTCCATGGTCATGCCGCCTTCAGGCCGCGCCCGCGCCACAATAGGTAGACCACCGGGATGACGAACATGGACAGCATGGGCGCGGTGACCATGCCGCCCACCATGGGGGCGGCGATGCGGCGCATGACCTCGCTACCGGTGCCGGTGCCCAGCATGATGGGCAGCAGGCCGGCCAGGATCACGGCCACGGTCATGGCCTTGGGCCGTACCCGCAACACGGCGCCTTCGACGATGGCCTCCATCAGGTCGGCGCGGGTGTTGAAGCGGCCGGCGGCCTGGCGCGCCTTCACCGCCTGGTCCAGGTAGATCAGCATGATCACGCCGAACTCCGCCGACACCCCGGCCAGGGCGATGAAGCCCACCGCCACTGCCACCGACATGTTGTAGCCCAGCAGATAGAGCAGCCAGTAGCCGCCGATCAGGGCGAAGGGCATGGAGCCCATGATCAGCAGGGGTTGCCACAGGTTGCGGAAGGTGAGGAACAGCAGCAGGAAGATGATGCCCAGGGTGAGGGGCAGCACCAGTTTCAGCCTGGCCTCGGCCCGTTCCAGGTATTCGTACTGGCCGGACCAGGCGATGGAATAGCCGGGCGGCAGTTCCACCTGTTCGGCCACGGCCTTTTGCGCCTCCTTCACGTAGCTGCCCAGATCCTGGTCCTTGATGTCCACGTAGACCCAGCCATTGGGACGGGCGTTCTCGCTCTTCAGCATGGGCGGGCCGTCGGCGATGCTCAGCCGGGCCACGGCGGAAAGGGGCACGCTGGCCCCCCGGCCGGTGATCAGGGGGAGTTGCTCCAGGCGTGAAACGCTGTCGCGCAGTTCACGAGGAAAGCGGATCTGGATGGGGTAGCGCTCCAGGCCTTCCACCGTTTCCGCCACCGTGGCGCCGCCCACGGCGATGCTGATCAGCTCCTGGATGTCGGCGATGTTGAGGCCGTAACGGGCGGCGGCAATACGGTCGATGTCCACGTTGAGGTAGCGCCCGGCGGTGACCCGCTCGGCGAAGGCGCTGGCGGTGCCCGGCACGGTCTTGAGGGCGGCCTCCACCTGGGTGCCGACCTGCTCGATGACGGCCAGGTCCGGCCCGGCGATCTTCACCCCCACCGGGCTGCGGATGCCGGTGGCCAGCATGTCGATGCGGGTGCGTATGGGCTGCACCCACAGGTTGGCCAGGCCGGGGATCTGCACGTTGCGATCCAGCTCGGCGATGATGCCTTGCAGGGTCATGCCCGGGCGCCATTCGGACGGATCCTTGAGCTGGATGGTGGTCTCGATCATGGTCAGGGGCGCCGGGTCGGTGGCCGTGTCGGCGCGGCCGATCTTGCCGAACACACTTTTTACCTCGGGCACGGCCTTGGTCAGGCGGTCGGAAAGTTGCAGCAGTTCCGCCGCCTTGGACGGCGACAGGCCGGGCAGGGTGGTGGGCATGGCCAGCAGGTCGCCTTCGTCCAGGGGCGGGATGAATTCCGAGCCCACCTTTGAGATCGGGTACCAGGTGACCGCCAACAGCAGGGCCGCCACCAGCAGGTTGATCTTTGGGGAGCGCAATGCGACGCCGATCAGGGGCCGGTAAATGGCGATCAACAGCCGGTTGATGGGGTTCTTGTGCTCCGGCGGCACATTGCCGCGGATGAACCAGCCCATGAGCACCGGGATCAAGGTCACCGACAGTCCGGCGGCGGCGGCCATGGCGTAGGTTTTGGTATAGGCCAGTGGGGCGAACAGCCGGCCTTCCTGGGCCTCCAGGGTGAACACCGGCAGGAAGCTGACGGTGATGATGAGCAGACTGAAGAACAGGGCCGGCCCCACCTCGGCGGCGGATTGCGCGGAGAGGGCGAAGTAGTCCTGGCTGGTGGGCTTCTGCGCCGGGTGGGCGTGGCGCCAGGCCTCCAGGTGTTTGTGGGCGTTCTCGATCATGACGATGGCGGCGTCCACCATGGCGCCGATGGCGATGGCGATGCCGCCCAGGGACATGATGTTGGCGTTGATGCCCTGATGGCGCATGACGATGAAGGCGATGAGGATGCCCAGGGGCAGGGAGACGATGGCCACCAGGCTGGAACGCAGATGGAACAGGAAGGCCAGGCACACCAGGGCGACGACGACGAATTCCTCCGCCAGCTTGTGGGTCAGGGTTTCCACCGAGCGCTTGATGAGACCGGAGCGGTCGTAGGTGGGCACGATCTCCACGCCTTCCGGCAGGCTTTTCTTCAGGGTCTCCAGCTTGGCCTTGACCGCGGCGATGGTGTCCAGGGCGTTGCCGCCGGAGCGCATGATGATGACGCCGCCCACCACCTCGCCCTGGCCGTCCAGCTCGGCGATGCCCCCGAGCGACATGATGTTGGCGCTGATCCCCTGCCACTGCATGACGGCAA
>JBGSHR010000061.1:0-9790 GCA_041752155.1 Thiobacillaceae bacterium
TTGCGCCCCCCCCGTTCCGGCGAGAGCTCCCGGAGCACATCACGCTACGTTACGCCGTCCAGTCCGGCGAAGAAGGATTCACCCTGGGACAGGCCAGCTATACCTGGCAGGTGCGGCGCGGCCATTACAGCCTGGTGAGCGTGGCCCAGGCCACCGGCATCACCGCCCTGTTCGTGAGCGGCAAGATCATCCAGACCAGCGAGGGACAAGTGACGCCGGCCGGCCTGCAACCCAAGCAATTCTGGATTGCCAAGGGTGAACGCAGACAAGCCCCCATCCAGTTCGACTGGCTACAACAACGTCTGCACCTACCGAGCGGAAGCGTGGATCTTCCTGCCCAATCTCAAGACCTGCTGAGCTTCTCATTTCATTTGGCCATGACCGCGCGTGATGGCGATGCCCCATGGTCGCTCCCCGTCACCAATGGCAAGAAGCTGAAGGTGTATGGTTTTCACGTGGTCGGACAGGAGGTTTTGCAGAGGGGGGGCGCCCCCGTCGAAACCCTGCACCTGCAAGGGAGCGATACCGACGCCGGCAGCCTCGACGTGTGGCTGGCGCCAAACCAACACTGGCTGCCGGTGCGCATCCGCACCCTGGATCAAAAAGGCAAGGTCATGCTGCTCAAGCTGGAGTCGAGCAGCGACTAAGCCCCTGTGTCGGCCGCTCCGATACCCAGAGCGGCACGCGTGCTGATGGCCAGCGCCAGGGCGTCATCCAAACAGGGAGCGAGGCAGTTGTAGTGCCCCATCTTGCGCCCCGGACGAGCCTCGGCCTTGCCATACAAATGCAGCTGGATACCCGGATGCCCGAGCAACTCGCCCCAATTCGGCTGGGGCTGCCAAATGTCCCCCAGTAGGTTGACCATCACCACCGGCGTGAGCAGGCGCGGGTCTCCCAGGGGCAAATTGCACAAGGCGCGCACCTGCTGCTGGAACTGGTCGGTGGCGCAAGCATCCAGGGTGTAATGGCCGCTGTTGTGGGGCCGCGGCGCCATCTCGTTGAGCACCACCCGGCCATCCTCGAGGACGAAGAACTCCACGGCGAGCACGCCGACGAAGTCCAGGCCGTCGGCCAGGTGGGCCGCCATGTCCCGCGCCTTGTCCGCCACGGCGACCGGCACCCGGGCCGGAACGATGCTGATGTCGAGGATACCGTTGCGGTGCTGGTTCTCCGCCAGGGGAAAGAAGGCGATCTCGCCGGCGGCGTTACGCGCCAACACCACGGACACCTCTCGCTGCAGGGGGAGGAACCCCTCGAGCAGGCAAGGCACGCGCCCGAGCTGATCGAATGCGGCGGTCAATTGTTCCAGACTGTCCACCCGGGCCTGGCCCTTGCCGTCGTAACCCAGGCGCCGGGTCTTGAGCAGGGCCGGCGCCCCCACGCTCGCCCAGGCGCTTGCCAGATCCGCTGTCGCCTCGATGTTGGCGAAGGGCGCCGTCTCGCAGCCGAACTCCCGGGCCCGGGTCTTCTCGGCCAGGCGGTCCTGGGCCACGGCCAGGGCCTGGGCGGAGGGCGCCACCCGGCAATGCTTGGCCAACATCTCCAGGCTCTCGGCGGGGACGTTTTCGAACTCCGTGGTGACCGCATCGCACAGGCTGCCCATGCGCAGCAGGGCCACGGCATCCCGGTAGTCGGCCTTGAGGTGGATATCGGCCAACTGACCCGCCGGGCTGGCCGGGTCCGGGTCCAGCACCACCACCTGATAGCCCATGACCTTGGCGGCCAGGGTGAACATGCGCCCCAGTTGGCCGCCCCCCAGCACGCCCAGGGTGGCACCGGGCAGGATCATGGAAGCGCGGGCGGCATCAAGACTCATCTGGCAGGCTCATGGCAAGTACGGTCTCGCTCTGGTCGCGGCGGAACTCCAGCAAGCGCGCGCGAATGTCAGGGAACTCGTTGGCCAGCATGGCGGCAGCGAATAATGCCGCGTTGGTCGCCCCCGCCTCGCCCACGGCGAAGGTGGCGGTGGGGATGCCCTTGGGCATCTGGGCGATGGAAAGCAGCGAATCAAGGCCAGTAAGAAATTTCGACATCACCGGCACGCCCAACACCGGCAGGTGGGTCTTGGCGGCGGTCATGCCGGGCAGGTGGGCCGCCCCGCCGGCACCGGCGATGATGCATTTAAGTCCGCGCTCCGCCGCACTCGAGGCGTATTCGAACAACAGATCCGGTGTGCGGTGGGCAGAAACCACCCGCTGTTCGAAGGGGATGTCCATTTGCTTGAGGATCGCGGCGGCATGGCGCATGGTTTCCCAATCGCTCACGCTGCCCATGATGAGACCAACCAGAGGGGAGTTCATCGGTGCGCCCTGTGTGGAAAGGCTGAGATGATACGGTCCCCCAGCCGACAAAAAAAGAACGCCGGCCTAGGCCGGCGTTCTTGATGACCGCTCGCTATATCAGGCAATGAGCCGCTCGGCTCGCTTCTTGCCTTGGCGGCGCAGCTGCAAGGCGACCAGACCCAGGCCAAGCCCCATCATGGTCCAGGTTTCCGCCTCGGGCACGGGCATGGTGGCGGCGCTGAAGGTGTAGCTCCCGCCTTGTGCCCCTGCGATGCCGCTAACCTCGAAATAGTAATTTCCGGCTACCGGAAGCAGTCCGCTGCCAGAAAACACGCTGGGACCGAACGGATTCAAATCCGGGAAGACAACCGGAAACGGGGACACGGAAGGACCGGCCATGTACAGAGTCACGCTCATGCCGGTGATGCCCAGACCGTTCATTTGAAACTCGGTGATCTGCCCCGTACCCAGCACCGGCTGGGTCACCGAGAAGGTCAGCCAGTCAGTGAAGCTCCCCGGCGCCACATAGAAATAGCCACTGTCGGTTTCCAGGGCGTCTTTCGGGCTCACACTGGTATCGGTCACATCGCCAAACGTGTAAGTGGCCGCGCTTGCCGATCCGGCGGCCATCAAGGCTAGAGCGAAAGTCAGTAGTTTGATGTTCATTAATTTCCCCAGCATCTTTTGCAGTGATTCAACATATTCCGTTCGCACATCCAAGCAATAAATACGCCAACCAACTAACACACTGATTCTTATGGCATCAAAATCGGAGGTGTCACACCACTGTAAGAAATGTCGACACCCCATCCACCTCTGATAGTGCCAGCCACACTCAAAAAGGCAACACAGCATCCGGCGCCGCCTCAAGGATCACCGCACGGAAATCCTCTTGTATGCGCTTCAGACCGGCGGCCTCGTCCGCCTCGAAGCGCAAGACAATCGCCGGGGTGGTATTGGAAGCGCGTACGAGACCGAAGCCGTCTTCATATTCCACCCGTAGACCATCCAAGGAAATGATCTCTCTAGCACCCGAAAATCGGGCGCTTTTCCGCAGCTTGGCAATTAATTCATGGGGCTCGCCTTCCCGCATCCGGATCTGCAACTCGGGGGTATTCACCGAGTCGGGCAAGCCATGCAGAGTGGCATTGATGTCCGCCTGCCGGGATAGGTACTCCAACAACCGGGCACCGGCATAGAGGCCATCATCGAAGCCGTACCAGCGCTCCTGGAAGAACACGTGGCCACTCATCTCGCCGGCCAGCAAGGCCCCGGTTTCCTTGATTTTGGCCTTGAGGATGGAATGGCCGGTCTTCCAGAGCAAGGGCTTGCCGCCATGATCGCGAATCCATTGGTAGAGATGACGCGTGGACTTGACGTCGAAGATGATCAAACCGCCGGGGTTGCGCGACAGGACATCCGCCGCGAAGAGCATGAGCTGTCGGTCCGGATAGATGATGCGGCCGTCCTTGGTGACCACGCCCAGGCGGTCGCCATCGCCGTCGAAAGCCAGACCGATCTCGGCATCGCTCTGCTTCAGATGAGCGATCAGGTCCGCCAGATTGGCGGGGACCGAGGGATCGGGATGATGATTGGGAAAGTGCCCGTCCACCTCGCAGAACAGCTCATCCACCGCGCAGCCCATGGCCCGATACAAAGCGGGGGCGAAGGCGCCGGCCACGCCGTTGCCGGCATCGACCACGATCTTCATGGGTCGGGCCAGTTTCACGTCGCCGATGATGCGTTGGGTGTAGTCCTGGGCGATATCGTACTGGCGGTAGCCCCCTTGGCCACTGGCCAGATCGCCCTGAGCGATGCGGTGGCGCAGTCCCTGGATCGCCTCCCCGGCCAGGGTCTCGCCCGCCAACACGATCTTGAGGCCGTTGTAATCGGGCGGGTTGTGGGAGCCGGTCACCATCACGGCGGAGTGCGTGTCCAGGTGATGGGCGGCGAAATAGGCCATGGGCGTCGTCACCATGCCGAGATCGATCACATTGATGCCGGCGCTCTGAATGCCACGGGCCAGCACGGCGGCCAGGCTCGCCCCGGAAAGACGGCCGTCACGTCCGATGACGATCTCACTCTGCTTGCGTTCGCGCGCCTCGGAACCAATGGCGCGGCCGATTTGCTCCACCCCCTGGGGAGTCAGGGTCTTGTCGACGATGCCGCGGATGTCGTAGGCCTTGAAGATTTCGGCGGGAGGGATTTGCATGCGGCGTCTCTCGATGGTTCGCCCGATTATCTTTCAAGCATCGGGGCCATCGCCAGCCATGCGTTTGTAGCGCACAAAAAAAGAGCGGCATCGGAAACCGATGCCGCTTGAAAAACCGCCATTGCGGCGGTCAGGGAGGTTCGATACTTTGGGTACGCCCCAACACGACGTCATTTTAGCAATCTCTATGCCGAAAGATATAGTCCGCGAATACCAAGAACAACAATGGGTTAGCGCATCAAGCCGGAACGGCGCACTCAAATAGTGTCGAAATAACCACCAGACCTGGCGATCCGCCAACATGGGCAAGCGCAAAATGAGCCCCCGACTTGACTCAGATCAGGCCCTTTCTTGCCCGACTTTTAACCAGCCGCCTACAATGGGCCGACCCCATCCAAGGCCCTGTCCATGTCCGAATTCACTGCCCTGCTGGAGAAATACAGCAAGCCCGGGCCGCGCTACACCTCCTACCCCACCGCACCCTACTTCCATACCGGTTTCACCGAGGCCGACTGGGTAGAAGAACTGCGCACCTCCCAGAACCCGGAGCGAGGCCTGTCCCTCTACGCTCACATCCCGTTCTGCGACACCCTGTGCTACTACTGCGGCTGCAACATGATTGCGACCCAGGATTACGACAAGGCCGAGTCGTATCTCAACTATCTGGAACAGGAACTGGATCGGGTCGCCAAGCTCACCGACCCCCGACGCCAGGTGCGCCAACTGCATCTGGGCGGCGGCACCCCCACCTATCTCAAGCCGGCGGATATCCGTCGCCTCATGGACATGATCCGCACCCGCTTCCAGATTGCGCCGGATGCGGAGATGGGCTGCGAGACCGACCCCCGGGAACTCACCCGGGAACATCTGGCCGCCCTGCGGGAATCCGGCTTCAATCGCCTCTCCATCGGCGTGCAGGATCTGGACGAACAGGTACAGCAGGCGGTCAACCGGGTACAGCCGGAAGCCCTGATCCACAAGGTTTACGATTGGGCGCGGGAACTGGGCTTCGGCAGCATCAACATGGACCTGATCGTGGGCCTGCCGCACCAGAATCTGGAAAGCTTCGCCCACACCCTGGACCAGACCATCGCCTGGGCTCCGGACCGCTTCGCCATCTTCGCCTACGCCCATGTGCCCTGGATGAAGAAGCACCAGAAGCTCATCAACGAGGCCGACCTGCCCAGCTTCGCCACCCGCCTGGACCTGCAGCAGCTCATCCACGAACGCCTGGGCGCGGCCGGCTACCTCAACATCGGCATGGACCACTACGCCAAGCCCGACGACGAGATGGTGCAGGCCCAGCGCGGCAAGACCCTGTGGCGCAATTTCCAGGGCTACACCACCCACAAGGAATGCGACATCTATGCCTTCGGCGCCTCCAGCATCAGCCAGACGCCGGACGTATACATGCAGAACGAGAAGAACCTGAAGAAGTATCAGGAGCTGGTGCAGGCCGGTCACCTGCCGGTGGAACGGGGCCTGCGCCTCACCCGGGACGATCACATCCGGCGCGAGGCCATCACCCGCATCATGTGCGACCTCGAGCTGGATACGGAGGCCTTCGGCGCGGAATGGGGCATCAACTTCGCCGATTACTTCGCGGAGGGTCTGGCGGAGCTCCCGCCCCTGGCCGCCGATGGCTTGGTGCGCCTGGAACCCAGCCGCATCGTCGTCACCGACCAGGGCCGCCTGTTCCTGCGCAACATCGCCATGAGTTTCGACGCTTATCTCAAACAGGCCAACCAGGACCAGCCCCGCTACTCGCGCACGGCATAAAAAAACGCCGGGCATACCCGGCGTTTATCGGCTCCGACCCATCGCCAAGAACGAAGGCCTACGACAGGAGATCCCTGAACAAGGCATCTTCCTCCGCGCCGATCTCGGACAGGGCCTTGCCCACCTCGCCGGCCATGGCTTTGGCCATGTTGCCGTAGTTGATGTGCATGACGTAGACCTTGCCGTCCTTGCCCTCGAACACCGTGGCTCGACAAGGCAATGGCGGGGCCTTGCCACCGCTGGCCTTGCCTACCTTCTCATTGGCGCCGGCCGGGCACAGGGACAGCATCTTCATGGGTTTGGCGTCCTTGGCCCCGTTCTTCTGCATCATCGCCTGTAGATCCTGGACCTCACCCACCTTCCAGCCCCGCTTGCTCGCCCCAGCCCGGATGGCGCTCAGGGTCTCATCGAAACCCAGCTTGGAAGGCCGCACATCGAACAGCAGTGACATCATCTGCATCTGGCGCACCATCATCGCCTGCTGCATCTGTTGGATCTGTTCCGGCGTGGGCGGCTTCGCTGCCGCCGGCTGTTGCGCACGAACACCGGCCGAAGCCAACAGACACATTCCCAACACACCAACCAACCACTTACGCATCTCGATCACCTCCTGAAAATCACAACCCGGCGGGCCATCTCCGATTCACCCGAAATCAATGCCTGCCGCCGGCACGGCCATTCCAGCCCTTGAGCTTGTACAAGGTGCCGCAGTAGGGGCAAAGAGCCTCGCCCTTCTCCTCGATGGGCAGGAACACACGCGGATGGGCATTCCACACCGTATCGCCGGCCATGGGGCAATGCAGTGGCAGATCACCTTGTTCGATCTCCACCTGACGCTGGGTGTTGCGGGCATCGCTCATGGGGCTTCCTCTCAAATGTGGGCCAACCAGGCGGCATGCTGCTCGGAGCGGCCCTGCACGCAATCGAAATACAGGGCCTGCAACTTGGCCGTGATGGGCCCGCGCGTGCCTTCGCCGATAGCCCGGTTATCCAGTTCCCGGATCGGCGTGACCTCGGCGGCGGTGCCGGTAAAGAAGGCCTCGTCGGCGCTATACACCTCGTCCCGGGTAATGCGCTTCTCGATCACCGGAATGCCCAACTCGCCCGCCAACTGGATGATGGTGTCGCGGGTGATGCCCTCCAGGGCAGAGGTCAGGTCCGGGGTATAGAGCTTGCCATTGCGCACGATGAAGACGTTCTCGCCCGAACCTTCCGCCACGAAGCCGTCCACGTCCAGCAGCAGGGCTTCCTGGTAGCCATCCTGCTCCGCCTCCCGGTGGGCCAGGATGGAATTCATGTAGTTGCCGTTGGCCTTGGCTTTGCACATGGTGATGTTGACGTGGTGCCGGGAGAAGGACGAAGTCTTGACGCGGATACCTTGATCCAGGGCCTCCTGGCCCAGGTAGGCGCCCCAGGGCCAGGCCGCGACGATGACGTGCACCGACAGGGTCTTGGCGGAGATGCCCATGGCCTCGGCGCCGTAGAACGCCATGGGGCGCAGGTAGCCGGACTTGAGGCCGTTTTCCCGCACCACGGTCTTCTGGGCCTCGTTCAGGGTGGCCTTGTCGTAAGGCAGCTTCATGCCCAGGATGTGGGCGGAGCGGAACAGGCGGTCGGTATGTTCCTGCAAGCGGAAGATGGACGGGCCGCCGGGGGTTTCGTAGGCGCGCACCCCCTCGAACACCCCCATGCCGTAATGCAGGGTATGGGTGAGGACGTGGGTGGTGGCTTCGCGCCAGGGGACGAGTTTGCCGTCATACCAGATGACGCCGTCGCGGTCGGCCATGGACATGATCAATACTCCGCAGTGCGATTAGTTGAGAGAACCGGGATTTTATCGCAACGGCGACCCTTGGCGTGCCGACGATCGCCTCGCCCACCACACGGTAATCCGCATCAACGTCCAGATCGAAACCGGGCGGTGGCCACGCCGGAAACAGCAGCGGGAACGGGGCCATGCGGAAGTTCATGAAGAGCTGTTGTGTTATCGACACGGAAGCAGGCAGACCGCCTCTAACTGCTTGATCTGGAAGCCGTATCCATTAGCAAGCCCTTATAATGCCCAGGTTAATCCACCTTCGCAGCCCTCCTTCAGCCCGCCACCATGATCAACTACTCCGCCTCCACCGCCGTCAACCTGGCCATCAGCCTGCTGCTGCTGTTTTCCCTGGTCACCTGGACCCTGATCTTCGCCAAGGGCTGGCTGCAATGGCGCATGCGCCAGGAAAACGCCGAGTTCGCCAAAAGCTTCTGGCAAGCCCCTGATTTCATGGCCGCGGAACGCATCGCCCTGGCCGCCCCCGGGGCCCTGGCGCGCCTGGCCCGGGCGGGTTTCGACACCTTGCACAAGATGGGTAGTCTCCAGACACTGGCCGGCACCGGCGACCGCCAGGCCGTGCTGGAGCGCGCCCTCTCGCAACAGGTGCGCAAGGAACAGCACAAGCTGGAGTCCGGTCTCATGCTGCTGGCCAGCATCGGCAGCACCGCCCCCTTCGTCGGCCTGTTCGGCACCGTGTGGGGCATCATGAACGCCATGGAAAGCATCGCCCACTCCGGCTCCGCCGGCCTGGAGGTGGTGGCCGGCCCGGTGGGTGAGGCCCTGCTCTCCACCGCCATCGGTATCGCTGCCGCCATCCCCGCCGTGCTGGCCTACAACTACGGGGTGCGCGTCACTCGCCTGGAGGTGGCGGAGATGGACCGTTTCGCCAACGACTTCATGTCCCTGGCCGAACACAGCACCCCCTCCGCGCGGCAGGTGTGACATGGCCCTGCGCCGCGATAGCTCCCTGTCCACCGGGGAAACCGACTTCCAGGCCATGAGCGAAATCAACGTCACGCCCCTGGTGGACGTGATGCTGGTGCTGCTCACCATCTTCATGGTCACGGCCCCGTTCATGCTGCAATCGGTCAAGATCAAGCTGCCGGAAACCTCGCCGGTGGCGGCCCTGAAACCGGGCCCGGCCATGGTGGTCACGGTCCAGGCCGACGGCAAGGCCAGCCTGGGCAAGGACCCCATCGAACTACCCGCCCTGGAGGCCCGCCTCAAGGACGAACTCGGCCGCACCCCGGAGCCGGATGACTTTCATTCCTGCGGCCACGGCTGTTCGTGCGGGTAAAGTCCTTGATCTGGACTGGGCGCATCACCGGCGCTCCTGATGCAGGGTGGCGGACGGTCGCGCTTCTGCCAGGTCCTGTTAATGGAACCGGAAGTTGAACACGAGTTGGAGGCCGGTGAGGAGCAGGAAGATCTGGATCAGTTTTACGAACAGGTGCTGGGAGACCTTGCGGTTTAGCCACACCCCCAGCCAGACCCCCACCGGTACGAGCGGGAAGAAGACCGCGCTGCGGGCCAGCGTGTGAGCGGTGATGACGTCGCCGACGCAGAAGAACGGGAGCTTGATCCAGTTCACCCAGGTGAAAACCAGCACGGTGGTGCCGACGAAGATCTCCTTCGGTAGCTGTTGCGGCATGAGGAACATGGCTACCACGGGGCCTGCGCCGTGGGCGAAACTGGAGG
>JBGSHR010000062.1:0-2042 GCA_041752155.1 Thiobacillaceae bacterium
GCCGGGGCCGCAGCCCGTTCTCCTTGAAGAACGCGCCCACGGCGATGGGGCTCAGTTCCACGCCCAGCACCTCGTGGCCCTGGGCGGCCAGCCACAGCATGTCCAGGCTTTTGCCGCACAAGGGCACGAACACCCGGTCGGTGGGCGCCAGCCCCAGGCTCGGCCAGAAACGGATCAGTTGGGTGTTGGTGACGGTCTGGTGGAAGGCGGTTTCCCGCTCGCGCCAGCCGCGCTGCCAGAGTTCGTTGTCCGGTGCGGACATGAGCGGGCCCGTTTGCAAAGCAATGCATCGGTGAAAGGCCTGCGCGAAGACGGAATTCAGGTCAGGAAGAGTTCACTAGATGCTCCGCGACGCCCCGCAAGAAACCTGCGGAGCGAGCTGCGTGGCCGGGCCGCGCCAACGCATGAGCTGGCAACATCTGGCAATGTCTGGCAGCAAAAAAGCTCGTGATTTCACGGCCCTTGCTGTGCCCAGTGCCCAGTGCCCAGTGCGGCCCTATCGTAACGACAATGTCGGTGCGGTCACCGAGCAGGCGGCCCTGACTTAGTTTTCCTGCACCAGATGTTGGTGGATTGCTAGCAGTTCCTGCTGGCGCTTGGCGTCGGTTTCGGGGTAGCTCATTTTGAGCGTCTTGAACGCATCCAGAATGATTTGGGAAACAATCAGCCGAGCGTTCTTTTTGTCGTCGGCGGGTACCACGTACCAGGGCGCGTTTTTTGTGCTCGTTGCGCTCAGGCACGCCTCATAGGCCTGCATGTACTGTTTCCAGAATTTCCGTTCTTCAATGTCGGCAAGACTGAATTTCCAGTTTTTTTCGGGCTCTTCGATGCGATCAAGAAAGCGCTTGCGCTGCTCTTCTTCCGAAAGGTGCAGAAAGAATTTGATGATCCGGGTGCCGTTACGATGGAGATGGTCCTCCAAATTCACGATGGAACGATAGC
This sequence comes from Thiobacillaceae bacterium, assembly GCA_041752155.1. Classification (GTDB taxonomy): domain Bacteria; phylum Pseudomonadota; class Gammaproteobacteria; order Burkholderiales; family Thiobacillaceae; genus PFJX01. The sequence goes on from JBGSHR010000062.1 coordinate 943, forward strand.
GCTCGCGCCAGATCGTTTTCTCGTTGACCAGCCCGGCCGGGAGCCCCTGGCTGCGGAGAATCTCCGGATGCACGCGAACTATCAACACCTCCTCATAGTAGGACCGGTTGAAGATGCCGATCCGGCCGCGTTCGGGCAGTGACTGCGTGGTGCGCCACAAGAAATCATGGTCCAGTTCCATTGCACTGGGATGCTTGAAGCTGAAGACCTGGCAGCCCTGGGGATTGACGCCGGACATCACGTGCTTAATGGCGCCATCCTTCCCGGCAGCGTCCATGGCCTGGAAAATAAGCAGCAGCGCGTAGCGGTCGGATGCATAGTGGAGCTGTTGCAGTTCGCTGAGCTCAGCTACCTGGATTTTTAGCTTTTTGTGGTAATCCTTCTTTGACTTGTACGCCGGCTCGACAAGCGTCGGCCACTGCTTGAGGCTGGCCTTATCGCCTGCCTGAACCTGATAATCCTTCGACTTTATTTTCATCTCTATCCTTTCGGTCTTGACTAAGGCCCCGTCAGTGCCTCGAAGCCGGAGACGACGTCAAACAATTCCTCGTCGATGCCGCTCTGGCGGATCCGGTGAAAGCTTCCGTTGAGGCCTTCCAGCAGATCGTCGATATTCCTGTCAGCGCGTTGCATCGCCGCCAGGCGGCTGGCATTTTCACTGGCCAGCGACTCAGCGCAGGCCCTGAACAGCGAAACGAACAGATACTCGCGGATCAGCGCCCGCAGGGTCGCGGTCTCGTCGCCCATCACCTCGGGCAGGTTCCCGGTCGGCCAGGGTAACTCGACAAGTTTGCGGCGCCAGGTTTCATCCAGGGGCAGCAAGCGCTGCTGGACGGGTTCATAAATCGCACCGGAGGCGGGGCGGTTGTAGAAAAGATGAAGCTCGCCGATTTCCCCCTGGCTTTGGTGTGCCTCGCTCTCGATGAGAACCCGCCCGACCAGCGGCGTAATGGCCTGAACCGAATTCGGCACGGCGTGGAGCCCGGTTTCAGGATTAAGGCGACCATGGGAAAAGCCGCTGCCTAAATGAATGTCAGAAAGGTGGAGGATTTTGATCATGGGGGTTCGCCAATTCACGGCATTTGAGAGGGCATCGGTTC
>JBGSHR010000063.1:0-6782 GCA_041752155.1 Thiobacillaceae bacterium
GCCGGCAGGCGGGGGGCGATGGGGTGGTGCGGCGCATCCGCTTCCTCGCCCCCATGCAGGGGAACCTGCTGGCCCTGCGGCGCAAGGTGGCCCCCTTTGCCCTTGCGGGTGGCAAACCGGGCCAGACCGGGCGGCAATGGATCGAGCGGGCGGATGGTAGTCGGACAGACTTGGCGGGCATGGCCGAATTCAGCCTGGGGAACGGCGATGTCTTGCAGCTGGAAACCCCCGGAGGCGGGGGCCATGGCTGAGTAGACCAAAAGGTCCTCAAGTCCCGACGGGGGGTGCCGATAACCGGACGGGAGTCAGCTCCTCGCATTCGATAAAGACTGAAACCTCGCACAAGGGAATAAGCATGGCACACCTACGACAGTTGAAAATCCGCTCCCAGCTCATCTTGCTGCTCTCCGCCGTATTCACCCTGTTCCTGATATCAGCCCTGGTGGGAAATCAGGCCCTCAACCGGGCCAAGGCGGAATTCACCAATTTCATCACCCAGGATCAATACCTGCTGCTCAATTACACAGAGCTGTATGCCAATGGCCTGCAGATGGGCCAGGCCTTGCGCAACATCATTCTTGATCCGGCGAATCCCAAGGCCTACGAGAACTTCGACAAGGCCAGCCAGGAGATGGACACCTTGTTGACGGCCACCTCCGAGCTGACCCGGAAAGATCCCCCCCAGGCAGAAATCCTGGGCAGGATGGGCCAAGTGCGCGAGCAGCAGAAGGGCTTCCAGATCGCGATCAAGGACAAGGTGAGCAACGGCCAGATCGAGGAGGCCAAGAGCCAGCTCAACCAGGATGAAACCCCGGCCTGGCGCGAGATCAAAATGATGCTGCAGGAGCGCATCAAGTTCCAGAAAGACTCCATCGAAGCCAAGGAACAAGCACTGCAGGCCAGCATGGCGCGCACCCAACAGATCACCCTGGGCTTGAATGCCCTGGCGGTGCTGGTCGGCCTAGGCCTCGCCTTCGCCATCGTTGCCAACATCCTGTCCCAGATCAACACCCTGGGCAGCTCCATCGAGGCCCTGGCCCAGGGTGAAGGCGACCTCACCGTCCGCCTGGCGGTGCATGGCAATAACGAACTGTGTCGGGTTTCCTCCGCCTTCAACCAGTTTGTCCAGGGCTTGCAGACCATGGTGTCCGGCATCAAGGTCAATGCCACCCAACTGCACGACCTTTCCACCACCCTGGCCCAGGCCTCATCCAGCCTGCGCGCCACCACGGCGGAGCAGACCGGCGCGCTGACCTCCACCGCCACCGCCGTGGAGGAAATGACCAGCAGTATCGCCTCGGTGGCGGACGGGGCGGAGCAGGTCAAGCATATCTCCGCGCAAAGCGCCGACTACTCCGACCAAGGGTTGGGCATGATGAACCAGCTCGGCAGCGCCATGTCGGGTGCCCAACAGGCCGTGCAGAACATGTCCGGCTCGGTCGGCCAGTTTCTGGAAAGCACCCAGAGCATCATCGGCGCCACCCAGCACGTGAAGGACATCGCCGAGCAGATCAACCTGCTCGCGCTCAATGCCGCCATCGAGGCGGCCCGGGCCGGCGAACAGGGGCGCGGATTCGCCGTGGTGGCGGACGAGGTGCGCAAGCTGGCGGAGAAGACCGGCCAGTACGCCAATGAGATCAGCAAGGTCACGGCCGAACTGGAGTCTCGCTCTACCCAGGTGGAGGCCACCATCCGCCAGGGCGAGGCCGCCCTGGAAGAAAGCGGCCGGCGCGGCAACGAGGTCTCCGGCATCGTCAAACAAGCCCACAGCGCCGTGCTCAGTGCGCGTCAGGGCGTGGAGGAGATCACCGCCTCGGTGCGGGAGCAATCCCTGGCCAGCAGTGAAATCGCCCGCAACCTCAATCTGGTCACCGACCTGGCGGCCAGTACCGAGCACGCCATCGGCCAGTCGGACCGCACCGTGCAAGAGTTGCGGAAGATGGCAGATGCTTTGCACAGCACGGTTTCCCGTTTCCGTAGCTAAGTCCGTCCAGGGGGCGCCCTGGGCGTCCCCAAGCCCAGCCCAGACCGGGATGAGCGCGGACGGCCCCCTTCAGGCCCATACCCTTTCCAGCGTAAGATGCCGCGTCTTGTCTTGGCATACCTGCACCATGACCCTGCGCATCGTCGCCCCCCTAGCCTTTGCCCTGTTGACCGCCCCGGCCGCCCTGGCCTTCGAGGTGGCGGAGTTCAAGAGCGGCATGGCCCAGCCTGAAGTGAAACAACTCCTGGCCGCCAACTGGAATTTCGATCGTATCGTCGAGCCCTCCGACGACGTGATCCTGGCCTACGACACCAACCCGGACATTGCCCGGCGCTACCAGTTCCGTTTTTGCAAGGGCAAGCTGGTGGGCTTCGAGCAGGACGTGCGCCCCTCCCTCAAGTCCCTGATCATCTCGGTGAAGAACTACAACGACCAGTTCGGCCAGCCCGACAAGGTGTATTCCAACACCCATGTGGTCAGTAACGGCGAGAAGGCGGTATTCGCCATGTTCTGGAAACACGACGCGGAATACACCGCGGTGAAGTATCTGGTCATGCCCGACGCCGAGCAGATGAGCCTGGCCTTCGACACGCGCAACCTCTGCTATCCGATCCCGAGGATGTAACCCCTCGGTTCCTTGCAAGACCCTATCCAGGGCCGATTTCGCCAATACATATTCCCGTGATGGGCCGGTGGAAGCATTCGCGTCCCCCGCCATCAAGTAAGTAAAGTTTTAAACTTTCCAGCCCCTTCGGCCGCGATGCCCACGGGGGCTTTTTTATTTCATGGGGCAAACTCGAGGCGGGGCCGTCGCGCTTGTTTCACAACTCCAGCAACAGCCGCGCCGGGTCCTCCAGCGCATCCTTCACCCCCTTCAGGAAGCTCACCGCCTCGCGGCCGTCCACCAGGCGATGGTCGTAGCTCAGGGCCAGGTACATCATGGGCCGGATTACCACCTGGCCGTTCTCGGCGATGGGCCGATCCTGGATCTTGTGCAGACCCAGCACGCCGGACTGGGGCGGATTGAGGATGGGGGTGGAAAGCAGGGAGCCGAACACCCCGCCGTTGGAAATGGTGAAAGTACCGCCTTCCATCTCCTCCAGGGTCAGCTCCAGGCTGTTGGCCCGCCGGGAGAAATCCGAGATGCGTTGCTCGATCTCGGCAAAGGACATGCGGTCCGCGTCGCGCAGGATGGGGACCACCAGCCCGCGCTCCGAGCTCACCGCCACGCCGATGTCGAAGTAGTCGTGATAGACGATCTCCCGCTCGTCCAAGCGGGCATTGACCCCGGGATATTCCTTCAAGGCCTGGCATACGGCCTTGGTGAAGAAGGACATGATGCCCAGCTTGACCCCGTGTTCCTTCTGGAAACGCTCCTGGTAGCGTTTGCGCAACTCCATCACCGGCTGCATGTTCACCTCGTTGAAAGTGCTCAGGATGGCGGCCGTGTTCTGGGCCTCTTTCAAACGTTCGGCAATGCGCAGGCGCAGGCGAGTCATGGGCACCCGTCGTTCTTCCCTGGAGGTGGCGGTATTGCAGGGAGGACAAGGGGGGCACGCGTTGCTCTGCTCTGTTTGCGCGGGCGGAGCAACAGGCACTGGGGCTGTGTGCAGCGGGAGGCTCGCCGTCGCACCGCCCTCCTCCCGGACCTTGCCGCGCAGTCGCGGGGGAAGGAAGTTGTCCTGGGCCGGTTTGACCGGCGACGGCACGTCGACCGCAACCGCCGGCGTAGGGGTGATTGGGGTGGACGCCTGGGGGGCGGGCTCGGTTTCAGCAACCTCCGGGGCTTCCGTATCGATGAGGGCCAACACCTCTCCCGCGGACACCTCGCCCCCGGCCGGTATGCGAATCTCGGTCAGGAGGCCGGTTGCCGGCGCGGCAACCTCCAAGATGACCTTGTCCGTCTCCAGGTCCGCCAAGACCTCGTCCCGCGACACCCGGTCGCCGACCACCTTGCGCCATACCAGCAGGGAACCGGTTTGCACGGACTCGGACAACTCGGGGGCTTTGACTTCGATCAGCATGGCTCATCCACCAAGGGCGCGACGCAATGCGGACATTATAGGGGGCGCCTGGCGGGCCTTCGCGCCAGGTGTGCGGCGCGAGATCTATCGGCACCTGGCCAGGGCGGCGGACCGCATGGCCCATTGCGCCAACACCCCGCATGACATCGTCGTGAACAGCAGTTGATTCACTGGCCCGGCACCACCGCCCGACGCCCGCGGCGTGATTACGTATATTGGGAGTGTCACGCTTCAAGAGATTGACCATGCGCCGATTCAGTTGCTTGCTATGGGGCTGCCTGCTGGCCTTCCCCGTCTGGCCGGCCCAGATCACTGCCGGCCCCATGCTGGGCCACATCACCGCCCGGACGGCCCACATCTGGTTGCAGGGAGATGGCCCGGGGACCATCCAGATCGAATACTGGCCAGTCCAGGACCCGCAACAGCGCCAGATTGCCCCAGCCCAAGCCTTGGACGCCCGGACGGACTACAGCCTCCATATGGAACTGACCGGACTCAAGCCCGAGACCTGCTACGGCTATGCCGTTCACCTGGACGATGCCCGTGCCGACCTCGGCGAAGGTCTCGTCTTCACCACGCCGCCGATGCGCTCAGCCCAGACGCCGCCGGCGAACTTCACGGTCTATCTGGGGGCCGATGCCTGGCTCGGCGACCCGGACGAGGAGGACGCTGCATCGCCCGTCGCCGACGACTACGGCCTCCTCACAGCCCTGACCCGGGCGATACGCGCCAATCCGCGCCCCAACTTCATGATCTGGCTGGGCGATAACGTCAATTTCCGCGCCGCCGACTACGACTCGCCCTGGGGCATGAATGCCCGCTACCGCCAGAGCAGATCTCTCGTGGCACTGCGGCCCCTGTTGCGTGCCACCAACCACTATGCGGTGTGGGACGACCACGACTACGGCCCGGCGGCCGGCAACCGCGGCTTCGTCTTCAAGAACGACAGCCTGGCCCTGTTCCGGCGCTATTGGGCCAACCCCAGCTATGGCCTGGAGGAACTGCCCGGCATCTTCAGCCGCTTCGGCTATCAGGACGCCGACTTCTTCCTGTTGGACGACCGCTACTACCGCGCCAGCGACCATACCGTCGAACCCAGCCAGGACATCAACTGGGTCCGGGAATTCAAGGAATGGGCATTAGGCAGCAACCAGCTCACCCGCCTGCTGGGACGCCGCTATCTGGGCGGCGGGCCGGCCTGGCTGGGGGAGAACAAGACACTGTTCGGGGCGGCCCAACTGGACTGGCTCAAGCAGTCCCTGCTCAATTCCCCCGCCACCTTCAAGGTCGTGGTCAGCGGCAACCCGCTCTTCAATGATGGAAACAGCGGCGAGGGCTGGCAGCATTTCCCGGGGGAACGAGAGGCCTTCGTCGAATGGCTCTCCTTGCAAAAGATCCCCGGCTTGGTGTTCCTCTCCGGCGGCCACCAGCACACGGAGCTGATCAAGCGCGAACGGAAGAAGAACTATCCCCTCTACGAACTGAGCTGCTCGCCCCTGACCGCCAGCGCGAACCTTGCCGACGCGGAACAGGACAACCCGCAACGGCTCGCCGGCACCCTGGTCACGCAACGCAATTACTGCAGCGTCGATGTCGTCGGCCCCTTGGGAGGGCGGCAACTCCTGCTGCGCGCCTTCAACACCGACGGCAAGCAGTTATGGGTGCGGCAGATCGAGGCTTCGGAACTGCGGGAGCCGAAGCGCGCCGAGCCGCAATAGCGGCGGGCTACCCGGGTTCGGGCATCAGGCAGCGTATTTCCAGGCCCGGGGTCCGAAGAACTCCCAGGGATTTGTGGTTACGGCCCGAAGAACTCCTGGGGGATTGTGGCTACGGCCGCTCGCTATCGCTCGCTTAACCCGCCTGTCGGCAGGTTAGCCTTCGCCGCAAGGCGAAGGAATTCCCCGGGCTACGGCCCGAAGAACTCCTGGGGGATTGTGGCTACGGCCGCTCGCTATCGCTCGCTTAACCCGCCTGCCGGCAGGTTAGCCTTCGCCGCAACGCGAAGGAATTCTCCGGGCTACAGCCCGAAGAACTCCTGGGGGATTGTGGCTACGGCCGCTCGCTATCACTCGCTTAACCTGCCTGCCGGCAGGTTAGCCTTCGCCGCAAGCTACCGGAGTTCTTCGGCCCTACGGTCCGAAGAACTCCTTCACCCTGTCCATGAAGCCCTTGGCGCGGGGGTTGTGCTTGCCTTCGTGGCCGCTGCAGCAGGTTTCGAACTCCCGCAGCAACTCCTTCTGGCGCTCGGTGAGGTTGATGGGGGTTTCCACCATGACATGGGCCATGAGGTCGCCCGCGTGATCGCTGCGCACGCCCTTGATGCCCTTGCCGCGCAGGCGGAACACCTTGCCGGACTGGGTTTCCGACGGGATCTTGACGGTGGCGTGACCATCCAGGGTGGGTATCTCGATCTCGCCGCCCAGGGCGGCGGTGGCGAAGGAGATGGGCATCTCGCAGTGCAGGTCGTTGTGGTCCCGCTGGAAGATGGCGTGGGCCTTGAGGTGGATCTGCACGTAGAGATCGCCGGGCGGGCCGCCGTTGATGCCGGCCTCGCCCTCGCCCGACAGGCGGATGCGGTCGCCCTCGTCGACGCCGGAGGGGATGCGCACCGACAGGGTCTTGTGCTGCTTGACGCGGCCTTCGCCGTGGCAATGGGTACAAGGGTCGGCAATCACCCGGCCGTTGCCGTGGCAACGGGGACAGGTCTGCTGCACCGAGAAGAAGCCCTGCTGCATGCGCACCTGACCGTGGCCGCCGCAGGTGGGACAGGTCAC
>JBGSHR010000064.1:0-1780 GCA_041752155.1 Thiobacillaceae bacterium
CTTGCGCGGGGGCGACGGCGCCAGCGTGCCGGTGTCCCTCAACTGCACGCCCCGCTTCAACCACCAGGGCACCCAGGTGGGCATGGTGATCACCGGCCGGCCGGTGGGGGAGCTGCGCCGCGCCTACCAGGCCCTGCGCGAGGCCCACGAGGACCTGAAGCGCACCCAGCAGCAACTGCTGCATTCGGAAAAGATGGCCTCCCTGGGGCGGCTGGTGGCGGGGGTGGCCCATGAGCTCAACAACCCCATCAGCTTCGTGCTGGGCAACGCCCATGCCCTGCACCGCTATGCCCAGCGTCTGGAGACCTACCTGGCGGCGATCCATGGCGGCAAGCCCGCGGCAGAATTGGCGGCGCTGCGCCAGGAACTGCGCATCGACCGGCTGCTGGAAGACCTGCCGCCCTTGATCGAGGGTACGGTGGAGGGGGCGGAGCGCACCCGGGACATCGTCGACAACCTGAAGCGCTTCTCGGCGGTGGACCGCAACGAGGCCCAGCCCTTCAATCTGAGCCAGGTGATCGAGCAGGCGGTGCACTGGGTCACCAAGGCGGCTACGGACAAGTTCCGGGTGGAGACCCATCTGCCGGAGGGCATCACGGTGGTGGGCTCGGCCGGACAGATGCAGCAAGTCATGATGAACCTGGTGCAGAACGCCTGGGACGCTACCGCCGACGAGGCCCAGCCGCGCCTGGAGATCACCGCGCGGCCGGACGGCGACAGCGTGGAGGTGCGCTTCCGCGACAACGGTCCGGGCATCGCCCCGGAACACCTGCCCCATCTGTTCGAGCCGTTTTTCACCACCAAACCGGTGGGTAAGGGCACCGGCCTGGGCCTGGCCATCACCTACGGCATCGTCGAACGCCACGGCGGCAGCCTGACGGCGGGGAGCGATCCGGAGGGCGGTGCGGTGTTCAGTTTGAAGCTGCCTTTAGCAAGGCAATGAAGCGATTGCAGGCGAGACTTAAACCCGTTTATAAACATTAAATAAGCAATGTAATTTGTTGTTTATTATGCTTATTCCGTTCTTTTTGGGGCGATCCGGGGATCAGAGCGTCTTGTCTTTTTGCGGGTGTTCGATGGTCCATACCGCCGCCTCGACCCGGGATTTGAGGTTCAGCTTGCGCAGGATGTGTTTGACGTGGACCTTGACCGTGCCTTCGGCGATGTCCAGTTCCCGGGCGATGGCCTTGTTGCTCAAGCCGCCGGCGATGCGTTCCAGGATGCGCTGCTCCTGATCCGTGAGTTCCGCTTCATGGGCGTTTGGCGGATGGGGCTGTCCGCGCATGGCGGTGGCCAGCAGATGGGTCAGGGCGGGGGAGATGACTACCCGGCCCGCCGCAGCGGCTTGCAGGCTTTCCACCATCTGTTCCGGTTCCATGTCCTTGAGCAGGTAGCCGTCGGCGCCCAGGCGCAGGGCCGCCACCAGATCCTCCGCCTGGTCCGAGACGGTGATCATGATCACCCGGGTGTCCAGGTCGTCGGCCTTCAACTGCCGCAGCACTTCCAGGCCGCTCATGTCCTTCATGTTGAGATCCAGCAGCAGCAGGTCGGGCCGGGTCCGCCGCACCAGGGCAATGCCCTCGCGGCCGCCGGAGGCCTCTCCCGCCAGACGAAACCGGGGCACCGTGTTGATCAACTGGATCAGTCCCCGGCGGAACAAGGGATGGTCGTCGACGATGGCGACGCCGAGTGTCTCCCGCACCGCCGGGCCGGGCATTGCCGCACCGGGTATCGCTGAACTGGGCATCGCTGAACCGGGTATCGCTGAACTGGGCGGCGC
>JBGSHR010000065.1:0-7264 GCA_041752155.1 Thiobacillaceae bacterium
CGCTGCGAAGCCTGCCAGGGCGATGGCCTGATCAAGGTGGAAATGCACTTTCTGCCGGACATCTACGTGGCTTGCGATGTGTGCAAGAGCAAGCGCTACAACCGCGAAACCCTGGAAGTGAAATACAAGGGCAAGAACATCCACGAGGTGCTGGAAATGACCATCGAGGAAGCCCGGTTGTTCTTCGATGCGGTGCCCGCACTGGCGCGCAAGCTGCAAACGCTGGTGGATGTGGGGCTCTCGTACATCAAGCTCGGCCAGTCGGCGATCACCCTGTCCGGTGGCGAGGCGCAGCGCGTCAAGCTGAGCCGCGAGCTGTCCAAGCGCGACACCGGCCAGACCCTGTATATTCTCGACGAACCGACCACCGGCCTGCACTTCGCCGATATCCAGCAGCTGCTCGATGTGCTGCATCGCCTGCGCAACCACGGCAACACCGTGGTGGTGATCGAACACAACCTGGACGTGATCAAGACCGCCGACTGGGTCATCGACCTGGGCCCGGAAGGCGGCGAGGGCGGTGGGCGGATCATCGCCGAAGGCACGCCGGAGCAGGTGGCGAGGAACAAGGCGAGCCATACCGGGCGCTATCTCAAGCCGGTGCTGGCACGTCATTGAACCAGGCCGATTCGGGAGTATTCTTACGCGCTTATTGTGATGGGACGTACCGCATGAATCCGCAAATCCTGGTCCAGGAAGTCACCCACCTGTTTTCCCTGCCGGATGTGGCCCTCCGCCTGAACGAACTCATCGATCAACCGGACACCACCACTCAGGACCTGGAACAGGTGGTGCACCTGGATGCCGGCCTGACCACCACCCTGCTGAAGCTGGCCAACAGCGCCTGGTACGGCCTGCCCAACAAGGTGGACACGGTGGGCCGGGCCATCACCCTGATCGGGCACAAGGAGCTGCGCGATCTGGTGCTGGCCACCTCCTTCATCACCACCTTCCAGGGCATCTCGGAAGAGTTCGTGGACATGCTGGACTTCTGGGACAACAGCGTCGCCTGCGGCGTGCTCTCGCGCAACCTGGCGCAACGCTGCCGCCTGCGCAACGCCGAACAACTGTTCCTGGGCGGCCTGCTGCACAAGGTGGGACGCCTGGCCTTCTACGCTACCCGGCCGGTCCAGTACCGCCAGGTGCTGATGGCGCGGGAACAGGGCGAGGCCGCCGTGGTCGCCGAGGAGAGACGGGTGTTCGGTTTCAATTACGCCGAGCTGGGCGCGGCCCTGCTCAAGGCCTGGCGCCTGCCCCAGGTCTACCAGACCCTGGTGCAATACCACCTGGACCCCTTGCTGGCGCCCGACTGCCAGAAAGAGGTGGCCATGGTGCACGTGGCCCACGACATGGCCTTCCAGATGAACCCGGACATCAAGGCCCGGTCTCGCAGCAAGCTGGGCGACTACACGCCGAATTTCGACGAACTGGCCTGGCAAACCCTGGAGCTCAAACGCGAAGTACTGGAGGATATCCGCCAGGAATCCCTGATCCAGGCGTTCGAGCTGCTGGAGATCATCAATCCGCGGGCCACCACCATCCTCTGAAACGCGCGCCGGATGGCGCGCAAGATCGGCAAACCCTTGCCGACAATGGCGCGGCGGGAAGGGCTTCCCGCCCTACCCCGCCTGACGGGTGCCGTGATCGGCGCAAGCCGGCGCCGGGGGAGTAGCCCGCAATACCACCCCGGTTTATGGCCGCGCCCCACGGTTTGATCGTGAAGCGGCCCAATCAATGCGAAAATACCGCCCGTAATCAACCTGCCAGACCGCTTCCATGAAAGACGATTTCCCCCGCGCCCCGGGTTTTGCGCGCGACCCGGGCTCGGCGCGCAACGCCATTTCGCCCGAGCGGCTACGCCACATCCGCCAGATAAACCTGCAACTCGCGGTGTTGAACCAGCCCGGCTGGCAGGGCGACAGCGACGACCTGCTGGATATCGCCGACGACCTGCTGCGCAATTACCGCCAGCACCGGCGCCTGTTACAGGGCTATCGCTGCCCGGCGGACCAGCGCATCCAGGACTTCGTCAACGGCTATCTGGAGCGCAACGGCGTGGCGACCCGGGTGGAACTGCCCGCCGCCAGCTTCGTGCTGGACCGGCCCGGCCTGGCGGCGGAGCTATCTCTGCCGGTGGAGAGCCATCGCTTCGAGTCCGCCTGGCTGACCTCCTACCGGGTGAAGCAGGGCGTGCTGCACAACCCCAGCAACGACCGCCGCACCACGGAAGGAGTATTCCATATCGTCGAGGGCGGTCTGCCCATTCCCTGGGACAAGAAGGCGGTGCCCGCCGCCACCTTCGCCGCCCTGTTTCAGGCCGCCATGGCCCCCTCCGCCGAACTCCAGCGCCTGCCCTTCACCGCCGACCAGCCCAGCCAGGCCCACCTGTGGGCCTCCCTGCTGCTGCGTCCCCTAGTGTCGCCGGGCGTTCCCGGGGTGATGCCGGAAAAACGCATGGAGACCCGCTTCTTCGCTCCGGGCGGACTGGTATCCAACCTGGACTTCGTCGAGCGCATCTTCGGCAACGGCGGCGACCCCTATCTGCCCCAGAACGACGCCGGCCTGGACGTGCCCCATTGGTCCGGCCACACCGGCTGCGTCATCCTGGCTCCCCACCTGACCCAGCTGCGCAAGAAGGAAGTGGGCCTGCCCCATTGGGATGACGCCAGCGAACGCCAGCGCCGGGATGGCATGTGCTGGCGCGAGGCGGACGAAAAATACAACAACGGTCAGGCCTTCAAGATCGTCTGCCGGGACATGAACGGGGTGATCGTCACGCTCATCGCCGACAACTACTTCGGCTACAGCAAGAAGGAGATCAAGTCCCAGATCAGCTATGCCGCCAACCTGTTCGGCGGCTGCGAGGAGGACCATTCCGGCGGCGCCCTGGCCTTCCCCAGCTTCAACCTGGGTGACAGCTACAGCCTGGATTCCCGCTATCTGGCCGGCGGCCACACCCTGGTCGAGCTGGGCCAGCGCTACGGCGATCTGATCGAGTTCCGCCCCGAAGGCTACGGCGTCGACCGCCAGCACCCGGACATCGTCTACGTGCCGGAAGACACCCACATGCACCTGCTGGAGCAGCGCGCCAACTGGACCCTGGACGGCCAGCCCCAGCATCTGAAGCTCCTGGCCGGCACCACCTATATCTACCCCTGCGGCTTCAAGGTGCATCTGGAGAAACATCCCCACGCCCCCATCTGGCGCCTGGTGGGCACCGAGGCGGAAGGCACCTTCTGCTACAAGCCCTGCACCGTGTCCGGCGGCGGCAAGTCGGAGATCTCCAAGTCCCTGTCCAGCGCCATCCTGTCCGGCCCCTTCTACGTGCAGGACCTGAAGCAGGACCTGGATCAGGTGGAGGCCCTGTTCCGGCGCGATTACGCGGACCGCTTCAAGCACACCCCGGCCAACGGCCCAGACACCCGCGCGCTGCTGGACCCCGAGCGCACACTGGGCTCGGTGATCCGCATGCTGACACCCTCCGAGGAATACACCGACGCCTACAACCAGTGGCTGGAGACCCTGCCCCACCACATCCTGGCCCTGGCCTTCGTCATCAAACGCTTCTACCGGGCCGAATGGGGCGACAACTGGCGCGAGCATTTCCATGTGGACCTGGTGAACGGCCGCCCCGACCACGAGCTCAAGTTCCACGGCCGCAAGCTGGAGGCCAGCTTCCTGCGCGTGGGCCAATTGGAAGACGGCTCCTGGCGCGTCTACAAGACCCGTCAGGACTTCGTCGGCGCCCAGAAAGTGCAGTTGGCCGACGATATCGCCGTGTCCGCCACCCTGCCGGCGCAACAGATCGCCCACCTGAATTCGGGCATTCACCAAGCCGCGGTGAAGATGGTGCAGAACTGCGAGACGCGCCTGTTCCAACGCCCCGACGACGCCAAGCACCCGGGCGTGGACGCCCAGACCGAGCTGGATTTCACCCGCCCGGACAACTTCATTTCCAACTTCGAGCCCCTGACCCGGGCCGATGCCCGGGAGCTGGCGGAGGACGTGGTGGGCTTCGACTTCTACACCGCCCCCATGCGCCAGTTCATCGAGGCGGCGGCCCGGGAGGACGGCTATTTCGTCTCCTCCGCCCACGCCCGCCTGGTGAACGGCAAGCCCTGCCCCAACGTGCGCTACCTGCAGGAACGCCCCGACCTGGCCCGACCCAAGGACCAGTACGTGGCCATGATGGGCACCCGCCTGTTCCAACGCATCCCGGCCCAGGCGCCGGTGCACTTCCCGGTCAACGCCATGCTGCCGGGCCGGCGCAACAACCCGCCCAAGCCGGGCATCCGCCCCCTGGCGGTGTACGGGCCCATCCACTACCAGGAACTGCCCGAGCTGTTCATGGACTTCATCGCCAGCCTGTCGGGCAAGTCCCCCTCCACCACCGGAGCGGGCTCGGAAGGGGCGCTGACCAAGGGGCCGTTCAACGCCCTCAGCACCACGGCGGACCTGAACAACGCCCTGGTGTCCTTCATTCTGTGCGGCCACGACGGTTACTCCACCGCCGCCGGCCACATCGGCCCCAAGCGCCAAGTGGGCCACGACATCAGCTTCCTCATGCCGGAGATCTGGTGCCGCCTGACGCCCAAGGAACGGGATGCCCGCTGGCTGATCCAGAAGGGCTATCTGGAAAAGCTGGACGACTTCGAACACGACGGGCAGAAGGTGCTGGCCAGCCGCCTGGGCTACCGCATCACCCCCCGCTTCATGCACGCCTTCCTGGGCAAGATCTTCAACTATCCCATGGCCGTGTTCGACGAAGCCATGCTGCAACCCGAGACCCAGGACCGGGCGGCCTTCGTCGACGGCGTTAACCACATCGTCGAAGCCCAGCAGCGGGTAGCCCGAGGCTATCTGGCGGACGGCTCGGTGCGGGACGCCTGCCCGCCCCTTGAGGCCCTGCTGCACATCATGGCCGAGGGGCACTACCAGGGCATGGACATCGCCCACCCCGAGGTCCGCCGCCTGTTCACCCGAGAGGCCCTGCTGGAAAGCGACTGGTACCGGCAACGCCTGGCCATCAAACAGCAGCGCGACGCCGCCCTCTACCGCCGCCACGTCGCCTATCTGCAAGGCTATCTGGCCCAGGCCGAAACCCGTTGCGAGCCGGACTGCATCGCCCGCTGCCAGACCTCCCTGGAAGAGGCCCAGGGCAAGCTGGTCGAGGTGGAAAGCCCGGCCTACCTGGACAGCCTGTGGGGCAGCCTGGGGGCCGACTGGGTGCGGCGCGGAGACCCGCCGGCATGACCGCGCCCCAGGACGGCATCCGCCTCTCCAAGCTCATGTCTGAGCGGGGCCTGTGCTCGCGCCGGGAGGCGGACACCTATATCGAGCGCGGCTGGGTGTTCGTGGACGGTCTCAAGGTGGACACCCTGGGCACCCGGGTGGACCCCAACTGCGAGATCCGGCTGGCCGCCCAGGCCAACCGCCAGCAACAGGAGCGGGTCACCGTGCTGCTGCACAAACCCATCGGCTACGTCTCGGGCCAGCCCGAGCCCGGCTACCAGCCCGCCGTCACCCTGATACGCAAGGAGAACCGCTGGCAAGGCAGCGGCGGCCCCCTGTTCCACCCCAGCCACCTCAAGGGCCTGGCCCCGGCCGGGCGCCTGGACATCGACTCCACCGGCCTCTTGGTGCTCACCCAGGACGGCCGCATCGCCAAGCAACTCATCGGCGAAGACTCCGACATCGAAAAAGAATACCTGGTGCGGGTCCAGGGCCAGCTCTCCGACCAGGGCCTGAAGCTGCTCAACCACGGCCTGGAACTGGACGAGCGCCAGCTACGCCCGGCCCAGGTCAGCTGGCAGAACACCGACCAGCTCAAGTTCATCCTCAAGGAAGGCCGCAAACGCCAGATCCGCCGCATGTGCGAACTGGTGGGGCTGAAGGTGCTGGGCTTGAAGCGCGTGCGCATCGGCCAGGTGCGCCTGGGGGATCTGCCGTTGGGGCAGTGGCGCTATCTCAAGGAAGGCGAGCGGTTCTGAACCGGTTTCGGGACGAGACCAGCCTGTTCCAGGCAGTCTCGCTGATAAGTTGACGCTCCAGAGCATGGCGTTGGACCATGCCGAACGAGGGGGGTAAACGTCTGGGCATTTAAATTCAAGTGCGCCCTGTCTAGGCAAAGGACTTCCAATACTGGAAGCCAGCTCGCTTCGCTCGCCGCTCTAGACGGCTGTGCCAAGGCGTTGTGGTCGAAGAATAATCCAATAAATTCAGAGGAATTCTTTCCGTAGCTCCCCTTCAAAGCACTTCCATATCAACGTTATCTGTCATGCCCTACCGGTTCGATCGCCGCCCATTGCCTTGTCTGAACCTGACCAAGCGCGTCGGCATTCCCCCATGTACCAGCACCCGGCCGCGCCGATACCTGCGCGCCGCGCCCCAGGGCATACCCGGGCGCTGAGCCCCAGACGGAAACGAGCATCCCCATGCTTTTGCGCTTTCTCCTGGTCATCCTGGCTTACGGCGGCATCCAGGCCTATGTGGCCGTCAAGGCGGTTCATGCCTTCAACCTGACCGGCGTACCCCGCTGGCTGGTCTTCGGCTGGGCCCTGCTCATGACCGTGGCCCCCCTGTTGCTCTGGCGCCTGGAACGCTGCCCGGACTGCCACGCCCTGGCCGTTGCCGGCGCCTGGGTGGTGTTCGCCTGGATGGGCTTCTCCTTCCTGTTCTTCTGGCTCCTGTTCTTCTGGCTCGGCCTGGCCGCGGATATTTACGGCTGGCTGGGCCGCCTGGCCGGTCTTCCGGTGCCGGCGCCGCGCCCGGCTTTCCTGGGTCTGTCGGCCCTGACTGCGGCCTTGTGGCTGTACGGCTTCTACAGCGCCTGGCATCCGCGCGTGGAACGGGTGGCCATCGATTCCGTCAAGCTGCCGGCGGATTTCCCCGGCCTGCGCATCGTCCAGATTTCCGATGTGCATCTGGGCGCGCTCATCGGTCCGCGCCGGCTCGACCGTATCCTGGAACAGGTAGCGGCCCTGAAGCCGGACATCCTGGTGTCCACCGGCGACCTGGTGGATGCCGAATCCCATTTCCTGGACGGCCTGTCGTCCCGCTTCGCCGCCTACCAGCCCCGCTACGGCAAGTTCGCCATCACCGGCAATCACGAACGCTATGCCGGCCTGGAACACGCCCTGGCGTTTCATACCCGCGCCGGCTTCACCCTGCTGCGGGAAAGCGCCGTGACGCTGCCCGGGGACTTGGCCCAAGTCACCCTGGCCGGCGTCGACGACCCGCAATCCGACATCCGGCAGTTCTCGTA
>JBGSHR010000066.1:0-2983 GCA_041752155.1 Thiobacillaceae bacterium
CGCCCAGGCCGCCGGACTGGCCGGGCGCGGCGACAGCTGGCTCAAGGGCGAGCTGGAGCGCCTGGAGGCGGCCATCGCCGAACTGGGCCCGGTAAACATGGCCGCCCTGGAGGAACTCACCGCCACCCAGGAGCGCAAGCACTACCTGGACGAGCAGGCCCTGGACCTGGAAACCGCCGCCAATACCCTGGAAGAGGCCATCCGCCGCATCGACGCCGAGACCCGGGCGCGCCTGAAGGAGACTTACGACAAGGTCAACGGCGAGTTCAAGACCCTGTTCACCGAGCTGTTCGGCGGTGGCGAGGCGGCCCTGATCCTCACCGGCGAGGAGATACTGGACGCCGGCCTCACCGTGTTGGCCCAGCCCCCGGGCAAGAAGAACAGCTCCATCCACCTGCTCTCCGGCGGCGAGAAGACCCTCACCGCCCTGTCCCTGGTGTTTGCCCTGTTCCGCCTCAACCCGGCGCCGTTCTGCCTGCTGGACGAGGTGGACGCCCCCCTGGACGACAGCAACACCGAGCGCTACTGCGCCCTGGTCAAGAAGATGTCCGCCGAGACCCAGTTCCTGTTCATCACCCACAACCGCATCACCATGGAGATGGCGCAGAACCTGGTGGGCGTCACCATGCCCGAGCCCGGCGTGTCGCGGCCGGTGGCGGTGGATGTGGAGGATGCCATTCGGATGGCTGCATAGCTTTAAAAACAGCCGGTTGTGGATGTGTCTGCATTTTTTGCTTTAAAAATAATTGCGCCCAGGCCGTGACGCGATTTGGGTCATATCTCCGGTTCACATCCTCACGGTTCTGACCTAAGCTTGCGCGTGACAATCATTAGCCGACGAGAGACGCCATGCACCCCAGCCGCACACCCAAATCCGCCCTATTGCTTCTACCCGTGCTCGTCGGCCTGGCCCTCGGCGGCTGCGCCAGCAAGGAATTCGTGCAGCAGGAAGTGGGCGTCGCCAATCAGCGCATCGATGAACTGTCCGGCAAGCTGGCTACCGCGTATCAGCGCATCGATGGCAATGCCCTGTTGATACTGGATTCCAACAAGCGTATCGGCGCCGCCGAGCAATCCGGGGTCGCTCTGAACCAGCGCGTCGACGCCACCCAGGCCAGCCTGGCCGAGGCCGGACAGCACATCGAGACGGTGTCGGCCAATTTGAAGGCGGCCACCCAGATCATCGATGTCAATACCTCCGAGATCGCCCGCGCCAACCAGCGCATCGACGCCATCGACGAGCGCCTGGCCTCCACCCAGAAACGGGTGCTGGGCACGGAAGGGCGCATCGTCACGGCCGAGAGCCGCATCGGTAGCCTGGAAAACACCTTGAGTGCCCTGGGCCAGGGCGGGGAAGTCACGACATCACCCTATCTCGGCGCGCAAAACCTGCAGGCTGACGCGACGACTCCCATCGCCGCCAGCCAACCCGTCTCCCAGGTCGAACCCAGCCAGCGCCTGGACCAGATCTCCGCCCAGATCGCCGTCGCCAGCCAGCGTATCGACACCAACACCAGCGCCCTCAACGCCGCCGCCGAGCGGGTAGGCAAGGTCGAAGCCAGTCTAGCGGACACCGCCAAACGCGTGGAAGGCAGCGAAGCGGCGCTGCAGGACGCCAACCAGCGCATCGGCGAGGTACAAGGCCAGATGGCCCGCTCGGAACAGCATATCGCCGCCAATAGCGCGGCCATCGCCAGCGCCAATAAACGCGTGGACACATTGCAGGGCAATCTGGAAACGACCAGCGCCAAGCTGAATGCCAGCGAACAAGCCATTGCCGCCTCGGCCACGCGCATCGGCCTGGCCGAGGCGAACATCGCGCAACAGGGCGAGCGGCTGGCCAGGAACGAGGCGGAAGACACGAATATCTCCGCCACCGCCAAGGAGGCCATGGCGCGCGCCAGCGCCGCCGGCAAGCTGGCGGAAGGCAAGCTGCTTTACGACACTGTCCTTTCCGAGGAACGCGTCGGCTTCGCCCCATACAAAACCGGCCTGACCGACGCGGACAAGCAGGCCCTGAAGCAGTTCGGCGACAAGCTGGTGGCGGAGAACCAGAACATCTATCTGGAAGTCCAGGGCTATACCGACAACTCCGGCCCGACAGCCACAAACCTCAGGCTGTCCAGCGAACGCGCCAACAGCGTGCGCATCTTTCTCCATGAGGCATGCGGCATCCCCTTACACCGCATAGCGACAGCGGCCTACGGGGAGACCCAACCGATTGCCGACAACGCCACCAAGGAAGGCCGCAGCAAGAACCGGCGCGTGGTGATCGTCGTCCTCAAATAGCCTGCACTTCCGGATGGCGTGAGGGGACGGGCAAGGGATTGCCCGGTAGGTGGTTCAGACTCTGAAAGAAGCAGTCCGCGTAGGTTGGGCTGACAAAGAAAGCCCAACGTATTTCTTCCATTTGAAGTTGGGCTTCGCAGGGCTCAGCCCAACCTACGGACTGATGGTGCCTGTTACTGCCTGGCCGCCGTAGTCCGTAACCCTGGCTCGTTCCCAAGCGTACCCTGCTCAGTTAGCCGATCTCCGCCTCCGCGCTCCCCAATCCCACGAACTCCACCCTGACCGCCGCGGGCAAGCCCACCGGGTGCATGCCCGTCCAGGCACCGGTGGTGACGATGTCGCCTGACCGGGCGCCGCCGATGTGCTCCAGCCACCAGGGCAGGCAGTGGAACAGGTCATCCAGGGGCGGGCGGCCCGGGGATTCGGCGAGGAGTTGGCCGTTGGCGTGGATGCGCACGGTGAGTCCGGCCAGGTCGAGATCGCGCCAGTTGGGGATCTCCGTGCCGATGACCAGACCACCGTTGAGCAGGTTGTCGGCCAGGCGCCAGCCGGGGCCGGCGGCCTCCGGGTCGGCCAGGCGGGTATCCACCAATTCCATGGCCACATGGGCGGTGGCGATGGCAGCACGCATCTCGTCCCGGCGGTAGGGCGTGCCACGCGGCGGCAGGTCGCGGCCGAAGCGGAAGGCGATCTC
>JBGSHR010000067.1:0-3471 GCA_041752155.1 Thiobacillaceae bacterium
GTGATGGAGGTGGTCGGCACGGTCACGCTGAACGGCACCCTGGGCGTCGCGCTCGGCGCCGGCTATTCGCTCGGGCTGGGGCAGAGCTACACCTTCCTCACCGCGGCGGGCGGGGTGGCCGGCCAGTTCGTGGATCTGGCCGAGGGGGCCGAGGTGGCCAGTTTCGGTGGCCAGTCGCTGTACATCCACTACGCCGCCAATTCGGTGAGCCTGCAGACCGCCCCCGTGCCCGAGCCCGGGAGCTATGCCCTGATGCTCGCCGGCCTGGGTCTCATCGGCTTCGCGGCACGCCGCGGCCGGCATTGACCCGGCCATTGAAAGCCAAACGGTAGTCCCATGTTGGAAGCCCCAGGTCGGACACCAGCCCGTCACGAGACGGGCCGCCTGAACGCCAATAGCCTGGTCGGCCAAAGCAGGCCCTACACGCGCGGATTGATCCAGCCGGTTTTTTTGTGATGCCCGCAGAGGCGCACCACTGTCCGGAATAATTTTTCGGGAGGGGCGTGGAAGCTCGGCTCCCGCATCCCCGCATCCAGAAAGTGATTCCCCCCTTTGCCAAGGGGGGTTGGCGCTGTAGCACGGTAGGGCGCAATAACCGAAGGGCATTGCGCCGGATGTAAAGCCACGACAAGGCCCACCCACCATGCCTGACTACCGCCGCGCCTGGTATCCGGGTGGCACTTACTTCTTCACGGTCAACGCCTTGCAAAGACAGGGCAACGACTTGCTCACACGGCATATCCAGGTGCTCCGGGAGGTGGTGCGCCAGGTGCGCCATGGCCACCCCTTCCTGATTCATGGCTGGGTGGTGTTGCCGGATCACCTGCACTGCGTCATCGAGCTTCCTCCCGGGGATACGGACTTTGCCGTGCGCTGGCGACTGATCAAGGCCGGCTTCTCGAAGCGCCTGCCCAAGGATGAACGGCGCTCGGCGGTACGGTGGGCGCGGGGGGAACGGGGTCTCTGGCAACGGCGTTATTGGGAACACCTGATTCGGGACGAGCGGGATTACGCGGCGCACATGGACTATGTGCACTTCAATCCGGTGAAGCATGGCCATGTGGCGCGGGTGGTCGACTGGCCGTATTCCACCTTCCATCGGCTGGTGGCTGCCGGTATCTATGCTTCGGATTGGGCGGGGAGTGCCGGGGCCGATGGGCTGGCCTGCCCGGATTGATCTGCGGCGCAACATGCGGCGCAATGCGCTGCGCTTATTGCGCCCTACTTTTGGGAAGGAGTCATCAGCCATGAATCCCCGCATCAGCATGATCACCCTGGGGGTGCGCGATCTCGCGGCTTCCGTGAAGTTTTATGAGGAGGGGCTGGGCTTTCCGCGCATGGAGTCGCCGCCGGAGGTGGCGTTCTTCACGCTCAACGGTACCTGGCTGGGGTTGTACGGGCGCGAGGCCTTGGCGGCGGACGCCACGGTGTCGCCCCAGGGCAGCGGGTTCGAGTCCTTCACGCTGGCCCATAACGTGCATTCCGAGGCGGAGGTGGATGCGGTGGTCGGGCAGGCGGTCGCGGCCGGAGCCACCTTGGTGAAGCGGCCGGAGAAGGTGTTCTGGGGCGGGTATAGCGGCTACTTCAAGGACCCGGATGGCCATCTGTGGGAGGTGGCGCACAACCCGCATTTCTGGGTCGGGCCGGATGATGATGGCCCGGGGCGGGGGTCATAGGCGCAAGGCATGGCGCCTTGCTAGCCAGCTTTGGCCGGTGCCATTCGGGTCGGTGTCAGTTTGTTTTTTATGCCCACTCGCCCTGGCAATTCGATGCTGCCCCATGGGTTGCTTGGGTTGCTGGTCCCTTGGGTTGAATAACTAACTGGCATCGAAGCAATGGGGCAAGTGGCGGCAACCCGCTACGGCGGGCCGGCAAATCAACCAGCAAATGCTTGCCGAGGGAGAACTAGCCCTGGAGCCCCGTCGTTGCGCGGCGCCAGCGTCCGAGACCCGCCAGCAGTCCCAGGCTGACCAGCATCATTGCCCAGGTTTGCGGCTCCGGTACGGCGGTCACCACCCCGTGCAGGTTGAGGGTCAGGTCGTAGGTCGAGCGCGTGCTCGTCGCGCCGACGTCGGCGTCCGACAGGCGCAGGACGTAGGTGGCGGTGAAGCTGCCCGGGGTGTCGGTGCGCATCTTCGCATCGAAGTTCTGGCTGCCGCTCATGCCGGTTAGATCCGTGAAGCTGGAGAGGGAGGTGTTGAACACCAGGCCGTCGCCGACCAGGGAGAGGCCATCCAGGTCGAGGCCGACGGTATCCGAGTTGCCATTGTTGTACACGGCCCATTTCAACGTGGGGATGGCGTCCCCCTGTCGAAGCGTGCCGAAGTCCAGGTCCAGGGTGAGCGCGCTGGAGAACTTGTCGTTGGCCGAAAAGCTCGGCCGGGCGTGCTCCAGGTAGTGGTAGGTGGAGTTCAGCACGCCATCCCATTTGGCTGTGTAGGCTCCCTGGACCAGGTCGCCGAGTTCGTCGCTGTCAACCCGCAATTGAGCAAACAAGAGCACGGTAGGGCGGAGAATGACCGTGCCTTGCTCGCCGACATAGGCGTCAAGTGCACTGGGGGCCGTCACGCTCAACGGAGTCAACCGGGGACGCGAAGCACTACTGGTGGCCGTGCAGTCGATCTTGGCCACGGTGCACTCGGCCAACGCGGGCCCACCGTAGTAAACAAGGCCAATACCTGGGACTTGCAGACTGAACTCGCCCAGCGCCGTGACCGGGTTATTGGCAAAGCTCTTTCCGTCCTGGCCCCATACGGTCACGGTCTGCTCGATCTGGGCCGAGGCGAGGTTCAGGTCAACCCGCGTCAGTACCCCGGTGGACGGCGCAAAGGCGGTGAGGCCAACCGGGTTGCGACCATCCTGAGCAAAACCAAAGGCGGCCGGGGACCCGCTCGCGCTGGCCGCAAGCCCACCGGACGGGGTTTCATAGCTCAGATTGACGCTGGCCCCGGCCACCACGTGCTCGGCCCGGGCCGCCGGAGAAAACAGGCTGGTGAGGCCGACGGGAATGCCCAGGGCGAGGGCGCGTGCCAAGGGATTGAGCTGGAACTGGTTGGGCATGGTTTGACTCCGGGGATGCTGTCGGGCCGCTGACCGTGGGTGTCACGAGCGGCGGCGTTTGGATGCTATCGTCGCAGAGTTTCCAGCGCCCCTCAAGCCATGACCGCCACGTTCAGCTACGACCAGGTTCCCTACGAGAGCCTGCCCTTTCCCCAAACCCACCCGGATCGCCTGGCCACCCTGGCTACCTTGTTGGGCCTGCCCCACCCGCCCCTGGCGACCTGCCGGGTGCTGGAACTGGGCTGCGCCGCGGGCGGCAACCTGATCCCCCTGGCGGAGCAGATCCCGGGCGGCGAGTTCGTCGGCGTCGATCTCTCCCCGGTGCAGATCGCGGCCGGCCAGCAGGTGGTCGAGGCCCTCGGCTACCGTAACGTCCGGCTGGTGGCCGCCAGCATCGCCGACATCGACGCG
>JBGSHR010000068.1:0-14719 GCA_041752155.1 Thiobacillaceae bacterium
CCGGGTCCGGTTAGGCGACGGGGTACAACCGCCAAACGTTTTTCGACCTCGCGTCCGCCAGCTCCCTCTTTTTATTTATCGACGATCCCAGCGCCGCTTTCATGTTCGGGGGCGAGCCGGGGGATCATGATTGGTTAGGCAGTAAGCAAGAGAGGGGCGCCAAGGTGCCCCTCTCTTGTGTGGTAGCCGCGTCAAGAGTGCGGATTGCACTAGCGAATGAGCGTTAATCGGTTTGCATGGTGAATTCTTCTGGCGGAAAATCCCGCTGTTTTGCGTGTATGGAACTGCGGCGGGTTGCCGCCAGTGACAAATTAGAAATATCGTGGGCCAACCGGTTCACGGATAGATGTTTGGATAGGTAATTAGGGGAATCAATGCGCTGTCTATCAACGCTGCTGACTGCATTTGCGGCTTTTTGCCTTGCCACCACCACCGTGCTCGCCCAAGAGGCGCCTGCCGCAAACGCCGATGGCAATAATGCGATATGCAAAACCTGCCACGTGTCTTACGAGGCCCATAAGGTCAACGTCTATCACAGCGACTGCGCCGCCTGCCATAGCGCGGAACCCAAACACCTGAAGGAAGGCGGCAAGGGCAACGTGAAATTCCCGGCCTCCGAAAACTGCCTTTCCTGCCACAAGAACAACGATCACAAGCGCATGAACTGGGCCTTCTCAGAACACAAGAAGGCCAACGTCCAATGCCACGACTGCCACGGTATGCACTCGCCGAAACAGCCCAAACAATTCAACCTGGCCCTCTGGAAAACCGACAAAAACTCCGCCCTGTGCATGGACTGCCACCAGGATGTGGCCGCCCGTTTGAACATGCCCTCCCACCATCCCGTCAAGGAAGGCGCGCTGTCCTGCACAAGCTGCCACGACCCCCATGGCGGCAAGCAGACCGCCCTGATCAGCAAGAATGACCAGTGCTACAAGTGCCACCAGGCCATTCGCGGACCCAAGGTGTTCGAGCACGCTCCGGTGGTCGAGGACTGCACCATCTGCCACAACCCCCATGGCACGCCCAACCGCCGCCTGCTCGAGATATCTCAACCCATGCAATGCCTCCAGTGCCACTCCATGGCCCTGTCCACGCATCCCCTGGTAGCGGGCCAGCATTCCGGCGTTGGCCTGCGAAACTGCACGAGTTGCCATGGCGCCATTCACGGCAGCCATATCGATCCGAAACTGAAACATTGATACCGCGGAGGCCCAAGATGAAACTCAAAACTTCCGCCGTACTGATGCTGCCCTCCCTCTCCTTGCTGGCCGCGTCGCTACAGGCCGCGGACGTGAACCCGGTATGGGTGGAATACACCCCGGTTTCCGCCTCGGCCGCCAGTGAACAGCCCCTCCCCGCCATCCCCTCCGCGACGACTACGGCGACTGCGCTTGCAGCGCCCGTAAACGCGAGACCGGCCACCGCAACCGCCGCCCCGGCCTCGAGGGCATCGATCACTGTTGCCGCCTCTCAAGGCACGGAGACGGCCATGCCTGACCAGCAAACGGTCGCCTCACCCGCAAGCACTGGCATGGGCCTGTCCAACTCCGGTGCCGCGCTGGCCCCAAATGGTGTGGCCGTCACGTCTCAGGTGGCGCCCAAGCTGTACGCCTTCGACTACTTCAAGGGCGTGGGCGCGGGCCTGCCCCATTACCTGGAGCGCTACGACTACCGGGAAGGCCTGGACGGCGATACCCGTTCAGGTCTCTACGCCGATGTGGATCTCAAGATGGCCATCTCCAATGGCGAGCGCGATCTGTTCGTGATTGATCGTCAAGGTTTCGGCCAGCACAACCACCGGGGCCTGGCCAAGTTCGACGACGACGAGATGAGCCTGTCGGGCAACTATTCCCACTATCGCTCCACCACCGGCGGGCTCGATTACCTATATAGCCCGGCAGTTGTGGCAGGGGCCGACGTCCCAGCCGACCCCAACTTCTTCACGTTTGTAAACAACACCGGCACGTCCCAATACCACATCGACCGCACCACCTATGGCGCGACTCTCAAGCTCAAGCCCACGCTACTGGGCGGCGTCCATCTGTCGGTGGACTACGAAGGCTACAAACGGGAAGGCAACCAGCTTGCCACCTCCATCATCAACATCGACGATACGACCACCCCGGTGACGCGTTTCTGGTCCGGGAACAACCTGGCCATCGACGAACGCATGAACAAGGTCGGCCTTACCCTGGCGGCCTCGCCCAAGGGCCTGTTCGAGGTGGCCTACACGGTTTCCTTCGAGAAATTCACCAATCAGGCAAAAGACCTGACCAGTTGCGCCGACATCCTCGCCGGCACGGCCTATTGCGGTGGCGCAGGCATTAATCCGACTAGCCGCCAGGGTCTGGCTCCCTACTATTTCGTCCCCGACACCAGCCTGATTGCCCAGAACATCCGGGTGACCAAGCCCATCGGCGAGCAGACCGTGATATCCGGCGGCTACGGCTATTCCACGCTGGATCAGGACAACTTCCCCGAGCGCATCACAACGTCCCACGACCCCTACACCAATGGCGAGATCAACAGCCAGAACGCCTACTTCGTCGCCAAGACGCGCCTCACGCCGAAGGTGGGGATCGAAGGGCATATCAAGTATTACAGCCGGGACAACGATTCGTCTTTTCCCGTGGACTATGTCATTGGCCTGGGTGCCGGCGGACTCGGACGCTTGACCGGCCCGCGCATCAACAGCATCGATTCCACGAATTACGGGCTGGAAGGCGACTGGCGTCCCGGCGTCATGTCTTCCACCCTCTACCTCGGCTGGCAGCACTTGGATCAGCAGCGGGACCTGGCCTACCGTCTCAACAGCGAAGGCATCCCAGCCGACCGGATCCTGTATCGCGAAGACACCCAGTCGGACGACATCTATCTCAAGTGGATCGCCCGTCCCGCCCCCGGCGTGACCATTCGCCTGACCCCGACCTACACCTGGGCAGACAAGACCGGTCTAGTCACGGAGCCGGAAGAGGCCCTCAAGATCAAGGCCATGGCCAGCTATGCCGCGCCCGCCGGCTGGCTGATCAGCGGTTTTTATGATTACAAGAACAAGAAGAACAACGATCTGAGCGTCACGGGCAGCACCGGCATCTTCACTCAGGATGTCGAGAGCACGTTCCACTCGGCCGGGGTCAGCCTGAACGTCATGCCGCGCGAGAGCATCAATACCTCGCTCAACCTGTACTGGATGCAAAACGACCTGGCGAGCTATTTGCTGGCGACCGACATCACGCGCGGCACCGGCAACGCCGCCGTCGCCTTCAGCAACACCGGCCTCTCAAATTACCGGGTCGATAGCTATGTGGCCTCCTTGGCCGCGGACTGGCGCACGACAGAAGCCCTCAAACTGTCCGGCAGCTACACGTTTACCCAGAACAAGGGCAACACGGCCAGCGGCGCGGTCCTGGCGGCACTCCAGGCCGCGACCGGCACCATCGACTCGCTCGTCGACAACAGCCTGCATTCCCTCATGCTGGGGGCGGATTACACCCTCAATCCCAAGACCACCCTGCGCACCAATTACATCTACGATTATTACGACGACAACGCCTACAGCCTGCTGACCGGCGGCGTCCACACTCTGACGCTGGGCGTGTCCTTCATGATGTAGACAAAAAGGAGGGGGGCTTCGCTTCACCCCCCTCCCCGAGGCGCGCCCTACACGGCCTCTCTGGAATCCATCAACCTCCCGCTACGGTCTTAGGGCCTGGTTTGGCTCCGCTCATAGAGCTGTTGCTGGGTCTTGGTTTCTTCACGGCTTTGGGCCTGTTCCTTGGTTTTGGTCTGAGTCTGAGCCCCATCCCCTATCCCCTGACCATCAGCCCGCTCACGAGTCTGCTCTTCCGTACGTTGACGGGTGGTCGTACCCGCAGCCTTGCCCGCTCCTTCCCGGGTCTGTTCCTCTTGTTCCATACGCTTCTGTCCGGAATCGCTGGATTTGCTCTGCTGCTTGACGCTCTGTTTGGATTGGGTGGCTGTGGACTTTTTCACCATCTGGGCTGAACCGCCGCCGCTCCCCATCCCACCGCCGCCACTGCCCGAGCCTTTCGCCCAAACACCACCGCTCACACCAACAGCAAGCGCGGTAAGCACGATCATTAAACGTGATGCTTTCATAACAACCTCCAACTGTTATGTCCTGACAATTTGTTATATGCCTTGCGGCCAGGACCAGGGTTGCCACTTTGCTTCAGCTTGTTACAAATCATTTCCGGAACCCGGGCTGCCAGCAGAAAAACCCACGCCTGTACGGACAAGCTTGATCGCCTCGGCCATATACAAAAGTGCCCCTCAACTCCGCTGATTCAGCCACTCCACCAGATGAAAGCGTCCAGGCAGCAAGGGCCAGATCGCGTATTCCCTGGACAGATCGGGACACAGGCCCGTCAGACCGTGGTCGACAACTTCCAGCTCACCCCCTTGCCAATAGCGGGCTAGCGCTGCCTCCAGGGGTTCCGCCCGCGCTGCGCGCAGCGCGGTCTGATGCTCCGGCGGCCGCTCGGCGGAGGCCAGATCATGCCAACTGGCCCAGGGCCGGCCCGCCAAGGCATCGCACCCTCTTTCCAGCCAAAGCCGGCGTGCCGCACTGTCGTCCTGCCCCACCAGGTCTTGCCCGAGGAGATTGCAAAACAGCAAGGCCGCGTCGGGATAACGCGTCACCAGCCGGGCAAAACCATCGGCCGCAGCGAAGGCACGGGTGTCGCCGGGCTCGAAGGCAATATCGGGGAAGCGTCGGCGTAATAGCCAGCGCGCAACCGGATCGGGCTCCAGGAGGGTGATACGGGGAAACTGCCGAAGAAAATCCGGGGCCAGGGCATAACCGCCGCTGGGACCCACCAAGACCAAGTGCTTCCGGGCCGGTTGCCATTGCCGCAACCACTGGGCCACCACGAGGTGGAATGGCGCCCACAGCGGGTGTTGCCAACGTCGGGCCCGCAGGTGATAAACCAGGCCGCCGCTGGAGTGCAACAGGGGCATCAGCCGCCGAACACGAGCTTGGCCACGTCCTTGTAGTGCTTGACGAAGCTGACCGACAGGCCCGCTTTGACGTAATCCGGCAGGCGTTTGAAATCAGGCTGGTTGGCGTGGGGCATGATCAACTCGTTGATGCCCACCCGCTTGGCGGCGATGACCTTTTCGCGGATACCGCCCACCGGTAGCACCTGGCCGGTGAGGGTCAGCTCCCCGGTCATGGCCAGGGGACGGGCGATTTTCTCGTTCTTGGCCAGGGACAGCAGGGCCGTGGCCATGGTGATGCCGGCGGACGGTCCGTCCTTGGGTGTGGCCCCCTCCGGCACGTGCAGGTGCACGAAGGCTTCGTCGAAGAACTTGGGGTCGGCCTGATACAACTTGAGGTGGCTGGAGATATAGCTGTAGGCGATCTCCGCCGACTCTTTCATCACCTCCCCCAGCTTGCCGGTGAGCTTGAAGCCCCGATTCAGGGTGTGCACCTTGGTGGCCTCGATGGTGAGGGTGGCGCCGCCCAGGGCGGTCCAGGCCAGGCCGGTGATGATGCCGATGCCGGTCATGGGCTTCTCCGGCGTGAACGGCGGCTGATCCAGGTAGTCCTCGATTTCGTTGACGTTGACGTGCACCTTGTCCGCCTCGCCGCGCACGATCTTCACCACCGCCTTGCGCACCACCTTGCCCAGGCCCATCTCCAGCTGACGCACCCCCGCTTCCCGGGCATAGCCCTCGATGATGCGGCGCACACCGGCCTCGGTGATTGTCACTTGCCCGCGCTTGAGACCGGCCTTGGCAAGCTGCTTGGGCCACAGGTGATGCTTGGCGATGGCCAGCTTCTCCTCGG
Organism: Thiobacillaceae bacterium; assembly: GCA_041752155.1. GTDB lineage: Bacteria > Pseudomonadota > Gammaproteobacteria > Burkholderiales > Thiobacillaceae > PFJX01. The sequence continues at coordinate 5,816 of JBGSHR010000068.1, forward strand.
TGAGATAACCCGATAGGCGGATCACCTCCATGCGATCCAGCAAGGCGCCGGGGATGGTATCCACCTGGTTGGCGGTGCAGATGAACAGGGTCTTGGACAGATCGAAGCGGACATCGAGGTAGCGGTCGAGGAATTCCGCGTTCTGCTCCGGGTCCAGCACCTCCAGCAGGGCCGAGGCCGGGTCGCCCTGGTAGGAGGCGCCGATCTTGTCCACCTCGTCCAGCATGATGATGGGGTTCTGGGACTCCACCTCCTTGATGGCCTGGATGAACTTGCCCGGCATGGCGCCGATGTAGGTGCGGCGATGGCCCTTGATCTCCGCCTCGTCGCGCATGCCGCCCACCGAGAGGCGATAGAACTCGCGCCCCAGGGCGCGCGCCACCGACTTGCCGATGGAGGTTTTGCCCACCCCCGGCGGCCCCACCAGCAGCAGGATGGAACCCGCCACCTCGCCCTTCATGGCGCCGACGGCGAGGAACTCGATGATGCGTTCCTTCACGTCGTCCAGGCCGTCGTGGTCCTGGTCCAGAATCTTGCGCGCCCGGTCCAGATCCAGCTTGTCCTGGGTGTACTTGCCCCAGGGCAGATTGGTGAGCCAATCCAGATAGTTGCGCGTGACCGTGTATTCCGGCGAGCCGTGCTCCAGGCCGGACAGCTTGCTCATCTCCTCGCCCACCTTCTTGGCGGCATGGGGCGGCAGGGTGAGCTTGCCGATGCGCTCCTGGTACAGGTCCAGGTCGGCGGTGCGGTCGTCCTTGGCGATGCCCAGTTCCTTCTGGATGGCCCGCAGCTGCTCGCGCAGGAAAAACTCCCGCTGCTGCTCGGTCATCTTCTCTTCCACCCGCTCGCGGATCTGAGTCTGGAGCTTGGCCACCTCCAGCTCCTTCTTGATCAGCAGCATCACCTTCTGCATGCGTTTGCGCAGGTTGATGGACTCCAGCACCTCCTGGAGCTTCTCCTTGGGCGCGGTGGTCAGGCTGGCGGCCAGATCGGTGAGTTGGGACGGCTCATTGGGGGAAAAACGGTTCAGGAAGAACTTCAGTTCCTCGCTGTACAGGGGATTGAGGGGCAGCAGATCCTTGATGGCGTTGATGATGGCCAGGGCATAGGCTTTGATCTCCTCGCCGCTGGCCGCCTGGCGCGTTTCCGGCGGGTATTCCACACGAGCGTAATAAGGCGGTTTGTCGGACAGCCACTCCTTCACCCGGAAGCGGGTGAGGCCCTCGGCGATGAACTGGATCTTGCCGTCCGCGCGCATGGGGTGATGCATACGCACCAGGGTACCGATGGGATAGAAATCCTCCGGCCGGGCGTCGTCGGAGACGTCGCCATGCACCGCCACCAGACCCACGAGATGGTTGCCGGTCTCGCCGATCTGTTTCACCGTCTCCATCCAGGGCCCCTCGTTCATGATCAGGGGCAGGGTTTGCGCCGGGAAGAATGGCTTCTCGGTCAGCGGCAGGATATGGAGGGTGGCCGGCAAGGTCTGGGCCGGCAGGTTGGCCGTGGACTTCAGGCTGCTCTCCTCGCCCGGCTCCACGATCTCGCCTTCGATGGGCTTGTTATTTTCGGTCATGCCGTTTGCCTGTTTCGCGGTACAGCCTAATGGGTATGGCCAAAGCGCGGGGTTTCAAGGGCCGGCGCCAGATTCATTGGCGGCAGACCACTAGGCATCAGCCGTAGTGCAAGCCCATGGACTCCCGCACGTCGCGCATGGTTTCCCGGGCCAGATCCCGGGCCTTTTCGCAGCCGTCGGCGATGATGTTCTTCACCGTATCCGGGTCTTCCATGTAGGCCCGGGCCCGTTCCTGGATGGGCGCGAGTTCCTTCAACACGGCGTCGATCACCGGCTGTTTGCATTCGATGCAGCCGATGCCCGCCGTGGCGCAGCCCTGACGTACCCAGGTCTGCACGTCGTCGCCGGAATAGACCTGATGCAACTGCCAGACCGGGCATTTTTCCGGCGTGCCGGGGTCGGTGCGCCGCACCCGCGCAGGATCGGTAGGCATGGTGCGGATCTTCTTGGTGACCGATTCAGGGTCTTCCCGCAGGGCGATGGTGTTGTTGTAGGACTTGGACATCTTCTGGCCGTCCAGACCGGGCATCTTGGAGGCCTGGGTCAGGAGGGCTTCCGGCTCGGTGAGGATCATCTTGCCGCCGCCTTCCAGATAACCGTAGAGACGTTCCTTGTCGCCCAGGGACAGGTTCTGGGTCTCCCCCAGCAGGGCCTTGGCCGACTCCAGGGCCTCGCCTTCCCCCTGTTCCTGGTAGCGGTTGCGCAGTTCCTGGTAGAGCTTGGCCTTCTTGCCGCCCAGCTTCTTCACCGCCGCCTCGGCCTTCTCCTCGTAGCCCGGCTCCTTGCCGTACAGGTGGTTGAAGCGGCGCGCGATCTCCCGGGCGAACTCGATGTGGGGCACCTGGTCCTCCCCCACCGGCACCTGGTTGGCGCGGTAGATGAGGATGTCGGCGGATTGCAGCAGGGGATAGCCGAGGAAGCCGTAGGTGGACAAGTCCTTCTCGGTGAGCTTCTCCTGCTGGTCCTTGTAGGTGGGCACCCGTTCCAGCCAGCCCAGGGGGGTCATCATGGACAGCAGCAGGTGCAGCTCGGCGTGCTCGATGACCTGGGACTGGATGAACAGGGTGGCGCGGGAGGGATCGACCCCGGCGGCGAGCCAGTCGATGACCATCTGCCAGGTGGCCTCCTCGATGCCCAGGGGGTTGTCGTAATGGGTAGTGAGGGCATGCCAGTCGGCGACGAAGAACAGGCATTCGTATTCGTGCTGGAGCCGGATCCAGTTCTTGAGGACGCCGTGGTAATGGCCGAGGTGGAGGCTGCCCGTGGGGCGCATGCCGGAGAGAACGCGGTCTGCATACATATAAAATTCAGTGAGTTATGGAAGAATATTGAAAACGTGCAGGAGCAACTGCTCCACGGCTTGATAGAAGGGGCCGATGATGGCGCCCAATAGGCCGGTCGCCAACAAGGCGATCAGGATGAACAGGCCGTAGGGCTCCACCCGTGCCAGCTTGTAGGCCCATTTGTGCGGCAACAGGCTGACCGCGATGCGGCCGCCATCCAGAGGCGGGATGGGCAACAGGTTGAGGGTGGCGAGGATGGTGTTGATGGTTACCCCGGCCATGCCCATGAGGGCGAGCGGGTGGGAATAGACACTCGGCACAACCACCGCCAGCTTGATCATCGCCGCCCAGAACACCGCCATGAGCAGGTTGGCGCCGGGGCCGGCGGCGGCCACCCACAGCATGTCCTGCTTGGGGCGGCGCAGGTTGCTGAAATTCACCGGCACCGGCTTGGCCCAGCCGAACAGGATGCCGCCCAGGATGATGGTGATGGCCGGGACGACGATAGTGCCGATCAGGTCTATGTGGCGCAGCGGGTTGACGCTGATGCGGCCCTCCATCAGGGCGGTGCGGTCGCCGAAGCGCAGGGCGGCGTAACCATGGGCCGCCTCATGCAGGGTGATGGCGAAGATCACCGGCAGGGCAAACACGGAAATCTTCTGAATAAGATTAAGTTCCAATTACAAGCCTTTGTATTATTTAGAGGCCAAGCTTGGTCGCATCGCCGGTTCCCTGGCGCACCAGCTCCGGGGCCGGTCCGGACAGGTCGATGACCGTGGTGGGCTCGATGCCACAGTAACCGGTCTCCAGGATCACATCCACCCGATTGCCGAGACGTTCGTGGATCTCCTCTGGATCGTTGAGGGGATAGTCGTCACCGGGCAGTTGCAGAGTCATGGACAGAATGGGCTCGTCCAGTTCGGTCAGCAGGGCGGCCACCACGGCATGGTCTGGCACCCGCAGGCCGATGGTGCTGCGCTTGGGGTGCAGCAGACGACGCGGCACTTCCCGAGTGGCCTCCAGGATGAAGGTAAAGCCACCAGGCGTGGCCGCCTTGAGGATGCGGTACTGGCGGTTGTCCACCCGGGCGTAGTGGGCGATTTCCGACAGGTCGCGGCAGATCAGGGTGAAATGGTGCTTCTCGTCCACGGTGCGCAGGGCGCGGATGCGCTCCATGCCCTCCTTGTTGCCGATCATGCAGCCCAGGGCATAGCAGGAGTCGGTGGGATAGACCATGACGCCGCCGGCCTTGAGCAATTTCACCGTTTCGCGAATCAAACGCGGCTGGGGATTGTCGGGATGAAGCGTGAAATATTGACCCATATAACTAGCCTACCAGGCGCTCCAGACGGGACGGCAGCGATCCGGCAGGGGCATCAGGCGCCCCAGTTCCCGCCCGCCTTCCCCCGGCGCATGGAAATCCGAGCCCACCGAGGCCAACAGGCCATACTCCACCGCCAGATCCGCCATGAGCGGGACCTGATCGGCGGTATGGCTGCCAGTCACCACCTCGATGGCGGCGCCGCCCAGATCCTTGAACTCGGACAACAGGCGGCGGATGCGCTCACGCCCGAAGTTGTAGCGCGCCGGGTGGGCGATCACCGCCTGGCCGCCGGCGGCGGCGATCCAGGCCAGGGCCTCTTCCAGGCTAGCCCAGTCATGGGGCACATAACCGGGCTTGCCCTTGACCAGAAACTTCTTGAACACGGTTTTGACATCCTTCACCACCCCTTTTTCCACCAGGAAGCGGGAGAAGTGGGTACGGCCGATGAGTTCCTTGTTGTCGGCGAAGGCATAGGCCCCTTCCAGGGCACCCGAGATACCCACCTTGGCCAACTCATCCGCCATGCGCTGAGCGCGAACTGCCCTTCCACCTCGATTGCCGGCAAGCCCCTGGATCAGCGCATCGTGCTCGGGGTCCACCTGTAGACCGACGATGTGCACCGTGGAACCCGCCCAGGTAATGGAAACTTCCACCCCGGGCACCAGTTGCATGCCATGGCTGACGGCCGTGCTACGCGCGGCTGCGAGACCGCTCAGTTCGTCGTGGTCGGTCAGCGCCAGCACAGCCACGCCCTGACTGGCGGCCCGATCCACCAGTTCGGAGGGGGGCAAAACGCCATCGGAGGCGGTGGAATGGCAGTGGAGGTCGAAGACCGTCATCAAATCAAGCTTGTAGCAGGGCCGGCAATCATAGCAAAATGCCCGCGCCCCACCCACCCGACGGCTGTCCGCCCGTGAAAATCCTCTTCGATCTGTTCCCTGTCATCTTCTTTTTCGCCGCCTATCAATTCGGCTCATCCAATCCCGATATCGCCACGGCCTGGCTCAACGCCCTGGGCATCCACCTGGTGGGCAGCGCCAAGCCCGGGGTGTTCCTGGCCACGGTGGTGACCATCGCCGCCACCGTCCTCCAGATCGCCTGGGTCTGGCTCAAGCGCCGCAAGGTGGACACCATGCTGTGGATTTCCTTCGTGCTGATCACCGTGCTGGGCGGCGCGACCTTGTTCCTGCAGGACGAGAACTTCATCAAGTGGAAGCCCACGGTGCTCTACTGGATCTTCGCCCTGACCCTGGGACTGGCCCCCATCCTGTTCGAGCGCAACCTGATCCGCATGATGATGGAAAAGCAGCTCAGCCTGCCCGATGCCATCTGGACCAGACTCAATCTCGCCTGGGCCGGCTTCTTCGCCTTCATGGGCGTGGCCAACCTGTTGATATTCATGAACTTCTCCACGGACACCTGGGTCACCTTCAAGATGTTCGGTTCCCTGGGGCTGATGCTGGTATTCATCGTCGGCCAGACGCTTTATCTCAATCGCCATATCAAGGAAGAAGAGTGAGCCTTTTTTACGCCATCATCGGTGAGGACGTCCCGGCCAGTCTGGAAAAGCGCCTTGCCGCTCGTCCAGCCCACCTGGAGCGGCTTAACCAGCTCAAGGATGCCGGCCGCCTGCTCCTGGCCGGCCCCTTCCCCGCCATTGACAGTGTCGACCCCGGACCGGCCGGCTTTTCCGGCAGCCTCATCGTCGCCGCCTTCGACAGCTTGGAGGCCGCACAAACCTGGGCCGACGCCGATCCTTACATCGCCGCCGGGGTTTATGCCCAGGTATCGGTCAAACCTTTCAAGCGGGTGCTGCCATGAACGAAATCGTGAGTGAAATGAAGGCGCGCCTAGCCACCCTCTCCCCTCAGCACCTGGAGATCATCGACGAATCCAGCTTGCATGCGGGCCACGAAGGGGCGAAATCCGGGGGCGGACACTACCAACTCACCCTCATCTCCCCGTCCTTTTCCGGTCTGAACAGCATGGCCCGGCACCGTGCCGTGTATCAGGCCCTGGGGGATCTGATGGGCACCCGCATTCATGCACTCACCATCATCGCCCTCTCCCCGGAAGAGTTGTAGCCGCCGCGGAACTCGCGTCACGAATTTCCCTCTACTTCCTGATTTTCCCCGCCCTCCCCCACCTATTGCGAGATCTCGATGAAACCCAAGCTCCTCATCGCCACAGCCCTGTTAACCCTGCCACTGCATCTGATGGCTGCCGAACCCAGCGTTACATCCGCGCCCGCCAAAGAGGCAAAGGAGGCCGGGGCCGACATGAACAAGCCCATCATCAGCGTCAATGGCGTCTCGCTGCCTCTGGTATTCGGCCATTTCGTGCGCAACAGCCGGGTCTCTCGCGGCATGCCTGCGGAGGCATTGACTGACGAGGCCATCATCGATTCCCTCGTCGCCACGGAACTGCTTGCCCAAGAGGCTGCCCGCAAAGGTCTGGATAAATCCCCGCTGGTCAGCGCCGCGCTCGAATTCCAGAAGAAAGAGATCCTGGGCAAGGCGGCTTTGGAAGATTATCTGCGTGGCAATCCCATCTCCGAGGAAACCCTGAAAGCCGAATACGACAAGGTCAAGATCAAGACCGGCAATACGGAATACCGCCCGCGTCACATCCTGGTGGAGACGGAAAAAGAGGCGAAGGCCATCATCGCCAAGCTGAAGAACAAAAAAACAAAATTCGCGCAGTTGGCCGCCAAGGAGTCCAAGGACAGTTCCGCAGGGAACGGGGGCGATTTGGGCTGGTATCTGCCCACGAACCTAGCTCCGGAATTCGCGGAGGCCATGGTAAAGCTGAAGAAGGGAGAGACCACGCAGACCCCGGTGAAAACCCAATTCGGCTGGCACGTCATCAAGCTGGAGGAGACCCGCAAGATAGATTTCCCGAGCTACGACAAGCTGAAAGAGCGTATTGCCGCCCAGCTTCAGCAACAGGCCATCCGCAAGTACGTTCAGGAACTGCGCGCCACCGCCAAGGTGGAATAAACCGTACGCCCCTCAGGGGGCGGGCGCGGGCGCGGATTGCTGGGGGGAGGAAGAAAGCCCCTCGGCAATCTGCTTGTTGATGTTGATCAGCACATTGAGCTTTTCGGCTGCGGGATAAGCCATGACCTCGTAGGTGCGCTTATCCACAAAGGCGGAAAGATTCAGAAGATCCTGACGAATCGCCGCCGGCAAGGGGCTCTCGCTATCCAGCAACTCCGCCTGGAAGAATGTCCAGAGACGCTGATTGAAGCGCAGTGCGGCGTCCAGACGCTCGGCATGCCCTTCCTGATCCCAGGTCTCTTTGCACTGACGCAGCAAAGCGGCCGCCCGAATCAGCAGCGAGGATTCCAGTTCCCGGCCATCCGCGGTCTCCCGATGAACAGATTTATAAGCGTCTATCCCTTTACCGGACATTTTTCAGAAGCTCCGTTTCATGATTGATTAATTGTTTGACCAGCTTGAGAGCCGCATAGTGCTGACCACTGGTCACCTGTGCGCCAATCTTCTGCAGCAGATCTATGGTGCTGGGGGCGGCATCCGCCACATCCTGCATCAGCTCGCGCAACAACTTGTAATAGGTCGCACGGTTGGACTCGTCCATATACATCTGCTGAACAGCCAGATAAATGCGCCGGCTGGGCGTATTGGCATCCTGCTCATGCAGGATCTCCTTTTGGCGCAGGATCGGCACGTCATTGAGTATGGTCAGCTCAGCCTTCGAAGGGCCATTTTGCACCACGGCTCCACCAATGAAGATTTTTTCTTGCGGCTTTAAGGTCAGACTCAGGGCCATGGCTATCCAAGCAGCCCGCGCATGGTCTTCGGGTCATGGGAGATACTTGCGTTCTGACGCATCAGTTCTTGCCCAATACGCCTGCTCTCGGTCAGATAGAAAGCGTCATTCGCCCCGGCCCCGCCTGTGGGTGCCAGACCGCTACCCAATCGGGCCTGGGTCGACGCCAAGGTGGCGTCCATATCATCCAGGGTGTTCAAACCAGCCTGCATTTCAGCATCCGTGGCTCCGGCATCGGTGAAGGCTACGCCACTCAGGGTATTTTCCAGCAAGGGATTCAATTCGCGCGGCAGGGTCAGCTGTTGGATCATGGCGCGGATACCCACGACACTGCTCAGATACTGCTCCCGTTCCATGCTATTGGGAGGAAACGGGGGGAATTGCTTGACGATGCCATCCAGTTCTTGTCGTGCCCGGTTGATCAGCCGACTGGCCTCGCCTATGGCGCGGGACTCGCTGGCCAACTGGTTGATCGCCTCCTTGCGGGCAGTCAACTCAGCAAAACCACCCTGTACCAACACGGGATCGCCCAACGCCCCCATCAATGGGTCCGTCTCGGCGACGTGGATATCGTTTTTCCGGGGCGCCGGCGCCGACTCAAATAGCCCGCGTGGCGCAATATCAATAGGGTTAACAGGTGTATTTGCTACAGATTCGATCGGCCTCATCATTTCAACCTCCTGCCGTATCCGCCATCGACCAAGAGAGACACGACCGACAAAGAAAAATGGTGGCTGACATTCTGCCAGCCACCATCCTCACGGTCCTATATCTGCTCTTAGAACAGACGCAGCACCGACTGAGCGGCCTGAGAAGCCAGGCTCAACGAAGTCACGCCCAGGTTCTGGCGGGTCTGCAAGGCCAGCATGTTGGCGCTTTCCTCGTTCATGTCCGCCAGCGTCAGCTTGTCGGCGCCTTCCTTCAGCACG